>NZ_LVYY01000017.1:0-106459 GCF_001909085.1 Paenibacillus sp. P32E
GTTTGAACGTCTGGATCAATGGACGCGAATGAGGGTGCGAGCCTTTATGCGCAAAAAGAGATCTACGGTGTCAAACCGGCTGATACCAAACAAAGTACTGGAATCAGCCGGAATGGTATTTCTAACAAGCTTACTCACCACACGTTCCTAATTCAGGAGTGAAATAAGCAATCCGGCGACGGATGAAGGAAACTCACTCCTGAAGATGGGGAACTGACGAAGGAAAGCCGTGTGCGGGAAATCCGCATGCACGGTTTGACGGGGAGTCCGAGGGAGTAATCCCTCGTCTTACCCTACTGATCTCTACATAAAATGTTCTGCCAGTTATATGAATGCTGTTACTTCTTAAAGTTCTCAATAAACTTCTCAGCCAGGGACGACAAGTATTTGTCCTTCATCCAGACTGCGGCCACCCGGGTATTCAGTGAATCGCTGCGAATTTCCTTGGACAGAACATTGCTGTTGTTGGCAAGGATAAAAGCGGACCTTGGAATGATACCGATGCCGAGCCCTGCATTGGCCCAGAGCAGGGTCGTGCGGGCGTCATCGTTCATACAGAAGACCTGGGGATCGAAGCCATGCTCCAGACAGGTCTCGCGGATCAGCTGTTCGAAGCGGCGGTAAATAATGAGCGGTTGCTTACGGAGCTCCCCAATCTCAATTTCGGGCTCTCCACCTGTCCAGTCATATTCAGGTGCCATCACGGCAATCATAGGTTCCGATGAGGTGTATACACACTCAAGGCCTGCGGAGTTGAAAGGAGTGCGGACAATGCCGACTTCGACGATACCCTTGTTCAGCAGATCGAGAACGCGATAGGTATTGCCTTCGTGAATCTCGAATTTCACCCCGGCGTAGACCTGATGGAACTCCAGCAGCCGCTCCTGAAGCAGGGTTGCCGCAGAAGAAGAGACGGTGCCGATGGACAGGGTGCCTGATATACCTTTGACAAAATCCTTTAGCTCCCGGGTAGTAGAATCGGTCAATTCAAGAATTTGCTGTGCCCGGTCCCGCAGAATGATTCCGGCATCGGTAAGCTGGATACTGCGCGGCCCGCGTTCTACCAGCTTCACCCCCAGCTCCTCCTCCAGCAGTTTCAGCTGTTGGCTGAGCGGCGGCTGGGCCATTTGCAGCTTTCTCGCCGCTGAGGTAATTTGTCCTTCTTCGGCAATAGCCATGAAATATTTCAGTTGGCGGATATCCATAAGTTAACCTCCGTATTGAGCTCGCTGCCATATGCGGATCGTATCGCATGGATACGAAACCAATATTATTAATATGTAAATAGGTATGACATAATCATAACGGGTCTTATTCCATTTTTCTAGCTGTTACATACTACATAGGTTAGGTGAGGATTACTGTGTTCAAAATTGCTGTATTTCTTAAGCCCTATAGGAAAGAAGTGACACTGGGGCCGATCTTCAAGCTACTGGAGGCCATTCTTGAACTCTTACTGCCCACCATTGTTGCACTGATCGTCAATAACGGCATCGGCCGCCATGACAGCGCCTATGTGTACCGGATGGGAGGGCTAATGGTGCTGATGTCCTTGCTCGGATTTGGCTGTTCCATGGTTTGTCAATATTATGCCGCCCGGGCTTCGCAAGGCTTTGGTACTTCCCTTCGCAACAAGATGTTCAAACATATTTCAGCCCTCTCCTATGCCGAGCTGGATACCTTCGGTACGCCTTCGCTAATCAACCGGATCACGAATGACGTGAACCAGCTGCAGCTCGCCGTAGCGATGCTGATCCGGCTAGTCATTCGCGCTCCGTTCATCTGCATCGGAGCTATTATCATGTCTATGATTCTCGACTTCCGGCTCTCGCTGATTCTGCTCGCGGCGACTCCGGTATTTGGTGTGATTCTGTATTTCATCATCACGCGTAGCTCGCCGCTCTACCGCAAATACCAGCAGAAGCTGGATCATCTGGCCCTGGTGCTCAGTGAGAATCTGTCCGGCATCCGAGTGATCCGTGCATTTGCCAGGAGCCGCAGTGAAAAACAGCGCTTCAACGCTGCTTCGGAGGATCTGACGACGACAGCAATCCGCGTCGCCCGCATCTCTGCGTGGCTGGGGCCCATGACAACGCTGGTGGTGAATGCAGCAATTATTGCTATATTGTGGGCAGGCGGCATCCACATTGATGCCGGACGGCTATCCCAGGGCGAGATTATCGCTTTTATCAACTATGTGACCCAGATCCTGCTGGCACTGATCGTAGTGTCAAATCTGGTGATTATATTTACCAAGGCCTCATCATCGGCGAACCGTGTGAATGAAGTTTTGGATACTGTGGCCTCTGTTGTGGATATAGGGAATCAAGGCCTTACACCAGCTGAGAAGCAGGCTCCTGCGATTGCCTTTGAGCATGTCTCGTTTGGATACAACACCACCGGTGAGCTGGCATTGCACGATATTTCAGTGACCATTCAACGTGGAGAAACCGTGGGACTGATTGGCAGTACCGGCTCCGGCAAGTCAACTTTTGTGAACCTGATCCCGCGTTTCTATGATGCTGTTGAGGGGGAAATCCGGGTCGATGGGGTAAGTGTCAAAAATTATGGATTGGAGGAGCTGCGGAGCAAGATCGGCATCGTGCCGCAGAAGGCAACGCTGTTCAGCGGTACCATAGCTGACAATATCCGCTGGGGCAGGCAAGATGCCTCACACGCAGAATTAATAGCCGCTGCTTCTGTAGCCCAGGCCGAGGAGTTCATCCAAAAGCTGCCTGAAGGGTTGGATACTCCCGTCGCCCGCGGAGGTCTGAACCTGTCTGGCGGGCAAAAACAGCGGCTGGCCATCGCCCGTGCCGTGGTGATGCGTCCGCAGATCCTGATTCTGGATGATTCGGCCAGTGCACTTGATTTTGCCACGGATGCGGCCCTTCGACGTGCGCTGAAGGAGAGCAGCGGAGAAACTACTGTGCTGCTGGTCTCCCAGCGGGTGAGCACTGTCCGCCAGGCGGATCAGATTATCGTCTTTGATGAAGGACGGATCGCGGGTGTTGGCACACATGAAGCATTATTGCAGAGCTGTGGAGTGTACCAGGAAATCTGTCAATCCCAGCTTTCAAGTGAGGAGGTAGGTACGCGATGAGTTCCGGAGCAACCTGGAAAAGAATGTTTAACTATACCAAACAGCATAGAGGCATCGCCATCGCCGCTGTTTGCTGCGCCATATTGAGTGTCATCGCCAGCCTGATCGGACCGCTGCTGATCGGACGGACCGTTGACCTAATGGTTGGCCCTGGACAAGTGGACTTTGACCAGATCCTCCGGTTGCTGCTGGTCTTGGCTGTGGTTTATATTGTCGGCAGCTTTTTTGGCTGGCTGCTGACTTACTATACCAACCGGATCGCCTACCGGACGGTCTATGATTTGCGGAGTGAGCTGTTCGACAAGCTGAACGTGCTGCCGCTGAAGTTCCATGATAATCATCCCCAGGGGGATAGCATCAGCCGGTTCGTCAACGACATGGATGCTGTCTCGGATGGATTGCTGCAGGGCTTCTCTACGCTGCTAACCGGAGTGGTCACTATTGCCGGGGCCATTGGACTAATGCTCTACATCAGTCCGGTGATGACACTTGTTGTGCTGCTCTCGGCACCGGCTACCTTTTATGTCGCACGTTTCATTACGACCCGTTCCCAGAAGCTATTCCGGGAGCAAGCCAAAATTCTCGGCGGACTGAACGGGTATGTGGAAGAAGTCGTAGGCGGCCAGAAGGTGGTGCAGGCATTCCGTTACGAAGACCACAGCTTCGCCCGGTTCTCTGAACGGAATAACGAGCTGTACCATACCGGCATCAAATCGCAGTTCTACGGCTCGCTGTCCAATCCAAGCACCCGTCTGGTGAACAACATTACATTCTCTGTGATTGCGATGATCGGCAGCGCACTGGTAATCGGCGGCCATTTCTCGGTGGGGGATCTATCCAGTTTTCTAATCTATTCGAATCTGTTCGCCAAGCCGTTCAATGAAATAACCGGTGTGATCACTCAGCTTCAATCAGCCACGGCTTCGGCGCAGCGGATCTTTGCCATTCTTGACCTGCCGCCGGAAACCCAGGATGCAGAGGATGCACAGGTAATGGGGTTAAGCCAAGGTACGATCGCTTTTGATAAGGTAAGCTTCGCGTATACACCGGAACGTCCGCTAATTAAGAGCTTCAGTCTGGAAGTGGAGCCGGGCACGCGGGTAGCCATTGTCGGGCAGACCGGAGCAGGCAAAACAACACTGGTCAATCTGTTGATGCGCTTCTATGACGTGGACAGCGGCAGCATCAGGATTGACGGCACAGATATCCGGGCGATTACCCGCGACAGCCTGCGCCGCAATTTCGGGATGGTGCTGCAGGATACCTGGCTGTATGGCGGTTCGATCCGCGATAATATTGCTTACGGCAAGCCGGAGGCGGCTGATGAAGAAGTGATTGCCGCTGCCAAGGCTGCGAACGCCCACAGCTTCATCAAACGGCTGCCCGAGGGCTATGCGACAAAGATTTCCGGATCAGGGGATAATCTGTCCCAGGGACAGAAGCAGCTGCTCACCATCGCCCGCGTTATGCTTGCCGATCCGCCGATGCTGATTCTGGACGAAGCCACCAGTAGTATCGATACACTGACGGAGGCCCGTATTCAGAAGGCTTTTCTCACGATGATCTCCGGCCGTACCAGCTTCGTGATTGCCCACCGGCTGTCCACCATCCGTGAGGCGGATGTCATTCTCTACATGAAAGACGGCGATATCGTCGAGAGCGGTACGCATGAAGAATTACTTAAGCATGCTGGCCATTACGCCAGACTGTACAATAGCCAGTTTGCGGCGGTGTAGCCAGCGGATCAAATGGTCAATTCCCTGAGATCATGCTCCATCAGCAACAGATTACTTTTCATTTCCTTCATTCCGGCCCTTGAAAGCTGGCCCGATTCAAACTTGAGCTGAACCTGATCTCGTTCCAGCTGGATGCCTACCCGTGCCAATTCATCCAGAGTGGTGTCGAAGTCCTGCCTGGAAGAGGAAGAGGCTTCACTTCTGCTATATCTGCTGAGCATTCGCTCGTAACGCAGAATCGAAGAGCTGACGTCCTCAATCTCTGTGCCAGCCGTAGGCAGTACGGCATTTAATTTTTCAATAACATACTTGATATTGCGCACTCTGAAGGCATCCAGGGCCTCCCGTCTTTCCTGGAAGCTTAGAGTCGCCTGGTTAAGCATGCCGGACACCTCCATCCATTGCCGGAGTGCCTGCAGGTTAGTTTTGTATTGGTCATCCTTGGTGAACCGGAACAGTGTCCGGTTGAGCCTATGCAGAGTGCGGTAAGCGATAAAAAGATTCACTTCTTTGTTCTTGATCGCCAGCAGAGTGCTTTCCCTTTGCCATTTGAGCGTGTCGATAAGCAATGGCCGCTGCAGTCTTTCGGCAGCTTCGTCTTTTTTCAGCTTACGGATTCTAGAATGGTACGTATTAATAATTCTGCCGATAGCAGCTCTATTGTCGTCATTAGTCTGTTCACTTAAGGCAATCACCACATTGCGCAGAATTTCCATTTCAATTGGAGTCTCATCGTTGACCTGGGCGGCTTCCGCATCATCTCCAATTAGAAGAGGCAATAGGTAGTTGGAGGTCAGTAAGGTCCACAGAATAACACCTGCCGCCAAAAAGATGATCAGATCCCGCTCCGGGAACGGATTTCCGTTATCCAGGAAAAAGGGCAGCGACAAGGTACTTGCCAGCGTGATCGTTCCCCGTACCCCGGACAGGGTGAGAATGAGCGCGTTTTTGATGGTATGTCCCGGGGCTGGCTTCTGATATCCGGTACCGGGCAGCGTCATTACAAGAACCCAGACAAAGCGCAGGGCCAGTAGAGCAAGTGTCAAGACCAGTGTATAGAGAATCACCTGAGCATGACCAAGACTGGAGCTGTTCCAGATGGTCCGGATAATCTCCGGGAGCTGGGTGCCGAGAATCAGGAAAACCAATCCATTCAATACATAAATAATTACAGACCAGGTGCTTTTGGAAACGATATTCAGTCGGGCGATCTCGGGATTTAATTTTTTATATCCAAAAGAGTGGGCGATACCCGCGCTGACTGCCGCCAGAATTCCGTTGACCCCAAGTTCCTCGGCCATCAGAAAAACAGCAAAGGGAGTTAACACCTCGATCAGCATGTGCAGCGTAACATTTTCCATCCCCAGTTTCCGCAGCCACTTTACAAATACATATTTCACCAGAGTCATTAGAAGTCCTAGCATAATACCGCCGAGGGAGATCGCAGCAAAGCTGAGGCTGGCCGAACGTAAGGAGAACGCGCCAGTTACCATTGCTGCTGCGGCGAATTGAAAGGATACCAGCCCGGAAGCATCATTAATGAGTGATTCTCCCTCTAGGATTTTCATCGTGTGGTGGGGGATTTTGATCTTTTCCTCCAGCGCTCCGACCGCTATAGCATCTGTAGGAGCCAGTGCTGCGGCAAGAGCAAAAGCTGCAGCGAGCGGAATGACGGGAAGCAGCCAATTCAGAAAGAAGCCCAGGATGACTACAGTCATGAATACCAACCCAAGTGCCAATAAAAGTATCGGTTTCTTTAATCGCCAAAGTGCCTCCTTGTCCGATTGCCGCCCATCATTAAACAGCAGGGGGGCAATGAATAATAGTAAAAACAACTCGGGATTGAGTTTTAACTCGAAATGGAGAGGCAGGTAGGTAATTACGACTCCGAGTATAATTTGAATAATGGGGACAGATACAGAAGGAATGAACCGGTTGACCAGATTGGATAATGCGATTGCCGCCAGCATCAGTAAAATGAACTCAAAGATTTCCAAAAGCATTAACCACCTTATGTGTAAATTGGATTGCAATGTTGCTTTCCTCTGAGGAAGGGCGCTGATGTTGGTTCTTAGGATTCATGCAGCCGCTTGCGCATCATCCCCGGTGTACAGCCGTAAGTATTCCGGAAGACACGGATGAAATAATTGGTCTCCATGCCCAGTTGCAGGGCGATATCCTGCACCGGTGTATCGGCATTCTCCCGGATGAGCTGCAGTGCACGTTCGAGGCGGAGGTTCTGCAAATATTTATGCGGTGTGATCCCATACTCCTGCAGGAACAGCCGTTGGAAATGCTGCACAGAGTAGCCTACCGCAGCAGCGAGATTTGAGACCAGCAGCGGTTCGGTAAAATGCTCATTAATCAGGCTGACCGCCTTCTGTAAAGCCTCGTTGCGAACGCTCTCCAGCTCAAGACGGCCTGCGGGTCCTGAATCAGAGGCATTGCGGCGGAGTAACAGAAGGAGCCGGTAGAGCGCCACAGAGAGCTCTTGCATCACATGCTCGTCCTGGCGGCTTGCTTGCTGATTCACCGCATGCCAGATGCTGCCGACCTGTTCCCAGCATTCCTCAAAATGCTCGGGACGAAGCGGCGGGGCACCTGGCAGAATACCAATTCCTTCAAGCAGGCCCGGTGACAACTCGCCATGAAAACCGATGAAGCCTACATGCCAAGGGGTAAGCGACAGCGGGTAATACTCATGGCCCCTGTCGGGCGGATAGGCGAAGGCCATACCGGGTTCCAAGATTGTTTCATTTCCGTTCTCCAGGTCCCGGAACAGGCCTTTTCCACTGCGGATCAGAAAAATTTGGTATACCGGGAAGCCGCCTGGACGAACATGATGATACTGGATATGGCGGCCGACCGAATAGGGATACAAGGGGAAACGGTTCAGGTCGCGCGGCATTTCAATTAGGGAGAAAGGTAGCATGATGGTCACCTCGTATTCATTTTGTACTAGTAAAGCGAGTGTATATTCCTACTGCCTGAATGGATTTATCCTATATGATATACAGTATAAAGAATGATTCATGAAATGGACAGGACTTAATCTCAGAATGTATCAGAGAATAATCCCATCCGGACATGGACCACATACCGAAAGGATGAACCCACCCATGAATATGAAATTACCCCCAGTCAGCAGCAAGATTCCAGTCATGCTGCATGGAGCCGACTATAATCCCGAACAATGGTTGAAGTACCCTGAGGTGCTGCAAGAAGATATCCGTATGATGAAGCTTGCCAATTGCAATGTAATGTCTGTTGGAATCTTTTCCTGGGTATCCCTGGAGCCGGAAGAAGGCGTATTCACCTTCGGTTGGCTGGACAGCATCCTGGATACCTTTGCCGAGAACGGGATTTATGCTTTCCTGGCTACACCAAGCGGGGCACGCCCGGCCTGGATGTCGGAGAAATATCCTGAAGTGCTGCGGGTAGAAGGAAACCGCGTGCGTAATTTGCATGGTGTCCGCCACAATCATTGCTATACTTCACCTGTGTACCGTCAGAAGACGGCACTACTGAACGGCAAGCTGGCAGAGCGCTATGCTCATCATCCGGCAGTTATCGGATGGCATATCTCGAATGAATACGGCGGCGAATGCCACTGTGACCTGTGTCAGGCGAGCTTCAGGGAATGGCTGAAGGTGAAATACAACAACAGCCTGGATGAATTGAACCATGCTTGGTGGGCTACGTTCTGGAGCCACACCTACACCTCATGGGATCAAGTGGAATCCCCGGCCCCGCATGGGGAGACGCAGGTTCACGGCCTGAACCTGGACTGGCGCCGCTTCGTAAGCGAATCTACTATTGATTTCTGTCAGCACGAAATTGATTCTGTGCGTGATTATAACCCTGAGCTGCCGGTAACGACCAATATGCACAATATTGACGGCGTGGATTACCGCAAGCTGGCCAAGATTCTCGACGTAGTTTCCTGGGATTCCTATCCGTCCTGGGGTTACTCGGATGATGACGACGACGCTCGTCTGGCCGCTTGGGCCGCAATGCACCACGATATGTACCGTACCTTCAAGCATAAGCCGTTCTTGCTGATGGAGAGCACACCTTCGCTGCTGAACTGGCAGAGTGTCAGCAAGCTGAAGCGGCCGGGCATGCACAAGCTGTCCTCGCTGCAGGCGGTTGCCCACGGTTCGGACTCCGTGCAATATTTCCAGTGGCGCAAAAGCCGCGGCTCGAGCGAGAAATTCCACGGCGCTGTTATTGACCATAGCGGGCACGCCGAAACCCGCGTCTTCCGCGATGTTGCCGAAGTGGGCCGGACGCTCTCAGAGCTGCAAGCGGTAGTAGGTACTACCACGCCTGTGCAGACAGCAATTATTTATGATTGGGACAACCGCTGGGCGATTAAGGATGCGCAGGGTATCCGCAACTCCGGCCTGAAATATGAAGAAACTGTGCTTCAGCACTACCAGGCACTATGGGAGCTGGGGATTCCGGTTGATATTATCGGTTCGGAAGAGGACTTCTCCGCCTACAAACTGGTGATTGCACCTATGCTGTACCTGGTCAGCGAAGATAACGGCAAACGGATTGAGAAGTATGTCGAACAGGGGGGAAACTTCCTGGGGACTTACTGGTCAGGTATAGTCGGAGAGACGGATCTCTGCCATTTGGGCGGA
The DNA here is from genome assembly GCF_001909085.1 of Paenibacillus sp. P32E. Lineage (NCBI taxonomy): Bacteria > Bacillati > Bacillota > Bacilli > Caryophanales > Paenibacillaceae > Paenibacillus > Paenibacillus sp. P32E. The sequence continues at coordinate 9,489 of NZ_LVYY01000017.1, forward strand.
TTCCCGGGTCCGCTCCGCCGGACGCTGGGGATCTGGGCGGAAGAGACAGAAGGCCTGCATAGCCGGGATTTGAACGGTCTGGTGATGAATTCCGGCAATGCGCTGTGTCTTGATGGAGACTATGATGCGCATGAAATTGCCGAGCTGATCCACCTCGAAGGAGCAGAGGCGCTGGGTACGTATCGTTCGGACTTCTATGCCGGGCAGCCTGCTCTTACGCTGAACCGTCTGGGTGAAGGCCGGGCGTACCACCTGGCTACACGTGTGAAGGATGCTGGTTTCTATGTAGAGCTGTATGCAGCAATTACCAAGAAAGCGGGAATAATCCGTACACTGGATACCGAGCTGCCCGCAGGCGTCACTGCTCAACTGCGGACCGACGGAGACATTGATTATGTATTTGTGCAGAATTTCAGCGGCGTGGAGCAGTCCATAGCGATGGATGCCAGAACGTATACGGTATTAGAATCCGGTGAGCCAGTTCCAGCGGTACTTACGCTTCCGGTTCATGGCCTGGCTATTCTGAAGCGGGCACACTAGTTCATCAGCCAAGCAGACATTTAAAAGGCAGGGCCCGGTAGTGCTGGGTCCTGCCTTTTTTGGATGAGATCATAAATCGTCACTGTCAGCCACTTAGTGGAAAGCCGCTTCGATCCCTGCGATAATCTGCAGATAATAGTCCGTGTCATGCGGTACAAAATGACTGATGTCTACCCTCTCTTGGACGTCAATCCGCTCACCACGATCCGTGATACGAAAACCTGAGACATCAAGCTGCTGCAGATCTCCCTGCCAGAATTTGCGGAAGGAGGCAAACTCTGCGGTGACGATCCCGGCAACTTCTTCCGGCTGCAGATGAAATTGGTCCAAGGGGAAAGGATTGTCATACAGGAAGACATTCGCTCTCTCCCTATCGATCATCCCTTCCTTGACCATGGAATAGGGGATGATTCCTAGCGGGATGAGCTCGTCAAAAGCAAGCTGCAGCCCCAGCTCTTCCTCCACCTCACGGATACCGTCCATGGCCGTCTCGCCCGCCAGTAAATGTCCGGCAGCAGTAATATCAAGCAAGCCGGCATAGTCCCGCTTGTCCTTGCTCCGCAACTGAAGATAGATAAAGAGCGAATCTAGACGCTGTTCTACGAACCAGCAGTGAAAGGTCTCATGCCAAAGTCCGTACCGGTGCACTTCATCGCGCGGGGCGGTGCCCGTCACCTGGCCCTGTGCATCATATGTAGTAAGAATTTCGTCTGACATGTGGATTCTCCTTATTGGCCCAGTTGCTAATAACACTATCACAAAAAATAGGAGAATGCTCGGCAGTCATTGTTCAGAAAGGTATAATATGGATTAGGAGGGGAAGAACATGCGCGTGGCAATAGAAGGGCAAGAATTCAATTCATTAACGGATGAAAGACTCGGCTGGGTTTGCATGGAGCCGACCTTCAAGCTGATCCGCGGAAAATCACCGGAAGTGAAGGCTGCGGCAATCAAGCAGTTGGGCAAGGGGCAGACAGCACTTTGCATGTTCCGCATCATGTATGACCATAGCAATAAATCATCAGCAGAGTTTTATGCATGGAGCTCTTACCTGCTGGACCAGCCGGGAACTTGGAACGGAGTGCTGGAGGGTGTGCGTTTTTTTGCAGATGATGCCATGTTGGAGCTGCTTGAAGAGACACGGAAGAGGCTGGAAGCCAGAAACCGCAGATTGGGTTTGGGATGGGGCGATGCTCGGCTGAACGATATCGAAACCGATCCTGAACTGCTGAAGATAGTCAATGGCCTGTATGAGCGCTTTAAGCGGCTAATCCCGAATACCCATAACGTTATCGCTGAATATATCCGTGCCCACCCGGACGAGTTTGTGGATTTCATCGGTTAATTGGTGGGGTTTTGCAAAGAAGCGGCAAGATTTAATGAGTTGACATATCGGGAAATGTCGATATAATGATGGCATGAAACCAATTAGCCCGATTGATGTATTTAAGGCACTTTCCAATGAAGCACGACTTCAAATTTTGGAGTGGTTAAAAGATCCTGCAGCTCATTTTGGACCCCAGGGAGGGGTTGATCTTATCGAAATCGGGGTATGCGTAAGCCAGATTACAGCTAAGCTGAATATGACCCAATCTACCACCTCTCAATACTTGTCTGTTCTGCAGCGGGCAGGGCTTGTGCATGCAACCCGGCTGGGAAAATGGACATATTACAAAAGAGATGAAACAGCATTATCCCAAATAGCCGCTTACATTCAGAAGGATCTCTAGAGAATAAAGACTGAATTCAAACATGTGAATTCAGTTTTTAAATATAAAACAAATCGATAATTCGTGATATGTAAATTAATTAATTTTTGCTCTATACATCGATATATCACGAATTGTGTGATTACAAAAGGAGCTGTTCCATGTGACCACCCCATCTAAACCTTATGCCAGCCAGGCAACCCTCGTTATCGTTGCCCATCCACATTTGGAGACATCCCGGATTAACAAGCGGTTGGCGGCCGAGATTGACGGAATAGGTAATGTTACCGTTCACCGGTTGTACGAGAGTTATCCGGACGAAAAAATCGACATAGCTCATGAGCAGGCACTGTTAACAGCTCATGAGCGTATCGTGCTTCAATTTCCATTCTTTTGGTATAGCTCGCCTGCCTTGCTGAAGAAATGGATGGATGAAGTATTCGAGCATGGCTGGGCTCACGGCAAAGGCGGAGACAAACTGAATGGCAAGGAGCTTCTGATAGCGATCTCTTCCGGAGGCGCTCAAAATATGTACCAGGCAGGGGGGCTTCATAATTACTCTTACAGCGAGCTGTTGCGGCCGTTTCAGCAATCCGCTAATCTGACCGGGATGATCTATCGGCAACCTTTTGTAGTGAGCGGAATCCGTGAAGTGAATGATGAACAACTGGAGAACTATGCCGCAGATTATGGTGTCTATGTGTCAGGTGTGACAGCTTGATTCATGAAATGGGTTCCCGGAGCTATTCACCGGAACATGCAAAAAAACTGGACCGTCCTTTGTTGGGATGATCCAGCTTTTTTTGTATGTGTATGTCTATTTAAATTTAGGAAGAGAATAGCCAGGTATTATCTAGCCAACCATCCGCCATCCACGTTCAGAATGTGGCCGTTCAGGTAGTCGGAAGCAGCGGATGCCAGGAACACAGCAGGTCCTTTAACATCTTCAGCGGTTCCCCAGCGTCCGGCAGGAATACGGTCAAGGATGGAATCGGAGCGGTTCTGGTCAGCACGGATCGGAGCTGTATTCTCCGTAGCCATGTATCCCGGAGCGATTGCGTTGATGTTCAGACCGGAGCCAGCCCATTCATTGGCAAAAGCTTTTGTCAGACCAGCAACGGCGTGCTTGCTTGCCGTGTAGCCCGGTACATTGATGCCGCCCTGGTAAGAGAGCATGGAGCAGATGTTGATGATTTTACCGTTGCCTCTTTCCAGGAAGTGGCGGCCGGCGATCTGCGACAGCAGGAAGACTGTGTTCTGGTTGAGGTTAATGACATCGAACCAGTCTTTTTCGCTGTGATCCTTGGCAGGTGTACGGCGGATCATACCTGCACAGTTGACAAGAATGTCAACGTGGCCTGTGAAGGCAACGGCTTCGTCGAACATGCCTTGAAGCTTGGAGTGGTCGCTCAAGTCGCAAGCGATGCTGAGTGCTTTTACGCCAAAGGCTTCAGCGGCTGCTACGGTTTCATCACTGGTATTGAGGGAAGCGGAGATAACGTCTGCGCCTGCTTCGGCAAATGCAAGGGCAATCCCTTGCCCAAGACCTTGGGCCGCACCTGTTACGATAGCTGTTTTACCTGCCAAACTGAATAAAGATGACATTTGATTATTCTCTCCTTTTAAAAAACGTTGATGAGTATCTTGAAATGGCTTAAATGTGTATTTAATCTACCCGCATTCGATGTTGATGCCTGCGTTTCGGAACTGGCTTACGGCTTCGGCCGCAAGTCCGCTGTCTGTCAGCAGCACATCCACTTCCTGCAGTGAAGCGAATGTGCGCAGTGCAGTATGTCCGAATTTGTGATGATCGCAGACGGCGAATACCGTGCGGGCCGTGGATACTAAGGCTTGTTTGAAATCGATGAAATCACCGGTGTAAATGGACAGTCCGTGTTCAATATGAACGGCTGTAGCCGACAGAAAGGCTTTTTCTATATTCAGCTTTTGGACATAAGAGACCGCTTCGGGACCGGCCAGCATATTGCGGACCCGGTAACCTCCCGGAACGACGAGACGGATGTTATCTTTCTGAACCAGCTCGCTGATGATGTACACATCATTGGTGATGACCGTCAGCGGAATATTCTCCAGCCTCCGGGCAATCTCAAGCGTGGTACTGCCGCCATCCAGTGCAATAATATCATCCTCTGCGATATGGGCCAGCGCCAGCTGAGCAATCTCCGTTTTTTCATCGGAGTATTTATCCAGCGGATTCCTCAAGGGCAGAATGCCGAACTGATCGCTTTGAGCCAGCACGGCTCCGCCGTGGACACGCATAATCAGTCCTTGTTCCTCCAGCTTGCTTAAATCCTCGCGGATTGTTTTACCCGTGACCTGGAGCTTATCACTCAGCTCGTTCACTGTTACATCCTTCTGGTTCAGCATTACTTCCATAATCATCTCGTGTCGCCGTATCGGGTTCATCCGCCTGCCTCGTCTTTCCGTAGTTGTTTTTGTTCTATTGTAATTCCTTCATGCCTACGGGGTCCATATCATCATAACGCTTATTGTCTCCGGCCATGCTCCAGATGAAGGTGTAGTTGTGTGTACCTACACCGCTGTGGATCGACCAGCTTGGAGAAATTACCGCCTGTTCATTGTGCATTACGATGTGACGGGTCTCTGTAGGCTCGCCCATGAGGTGGAACACAATGGAATCATCCGGAAGGTCGAAATAGAAGTAAGCTTCCATCCGGCGCGGGTGAGTGTGGGATGGCATTGTATTCCACATGCTGCCCGGTTTCAGCTGGGTCATACCCATAACGAGCTGAGCACTTTGCACACCATTGGTGTGAATGAAGCGGTGAATGGTACGTTCATTGGAGTTTTCCAGGCCGCCCATTGCGCCGGATTCGGATTCAGCCAGCGTAGTTTTGGTAGTAGGGTAAGATTGATGTGCAGGCGCTGAGTTCAGGTAGAACTTTGCAGGCTTTACGCTGTCAGCGCTTTTGAAAATAACATCTTTGGCGCCTTGTCCAACGTACAGACATTCCTTGAAATCTATTTCATATTCTGTTCCGTCTACTACAACTGATCCCTTGCCTCCGACATTGATAACACCCAGTTCGCGGCGTTCGAGGAAGTAAGTAACTCCAAGCTCTTTCAGGTCAGTAGTGAGCACGACATCTTTATTTACGGGATTAGCACCGCCGACGATCATTCGGTCTTCGTGGGTCAGGACAAGCTTCAGTTCATCCGGCGCAAAAATGACAGGAATGTGGAACTCCTTGCGCAAGCGTTCTGTGTCAAATTGCTTAACTTCATTAGGATGGGATGCGAAACGTCTTTCCATTGAATATTCAATCTCCTTCGCAAACATATTTTCGTTCGTATAGGTACAATTTAATCCATATAAGTTCATTTAGCAAGTGATAATCTTTTTTAGTGTGTTTATTTTAGTTCATTTATTGCGTTTTGGCGTTGCCATATGAACTGAAAGCGTGCACAATAGAATTGGAAAGAGAATGGATTTCCAGTATGAGGATTCTGCCGCAGCGGAGCTGATGAGAACAGGGAGGAACGTACCCATGAGGTATATTACAGGTGGTAAACGCAGTTCCGGGAATGGATTCAGCACCATAATGTAATAAGATACGAGCTCAGTAGGTATGGACTTTCCAGACGCGTGCCATAACATATTAAAATTCAAGAAATCTGGAGGGAGAACGAAAGTGGGAGAACTTAAGGCTGCACCGGGCCCATATCAGGCCCGCCAAAAGGAAATTATCTATAATATCGCTAACCGGGCTAAACAGCGTCCATTGATGGACAGCGGGCTGTGGTTCCATGATGATGTCCGGAATAACTTTTATTATGCATCTTACCTATTTGCTGCGGCGGTGGATCCTGGTTTGGAGCTGCCTTTTGAGCGGGAGGAGGCCAAACGCAAAGCAGAGGCCGTGATGCTCGAAACCGTGCTGCTGCAGAACCGGCAGCCCGGAACTCTATTATACGGCCATTGGCCGCTGGGACTGCATCCTCTGCCGCGTGAAGCAGCGCCGCATGAGCTGCCGGTGGAGATCATGGGCAGCCTGTTGGTCTGGTTCTTCAAGCAATACGGGAGCAGACTGAATGCCGGACTGCGGATTGCGTTTCACACGGCAATCGGACATATCTACCGCAGCGGCTTCTATCGTAAGCCGGTGGTTCACTTTGGACATCATGAGGCCAAATATACGGCAGCAAAGCTAATCTTCGGCAGGCTGTTCGATGATGAGGAACTGCTGGCAGACGGGCGCCAGAGCCTGGAGAATACACTGGCGTATATCCGGGAGAAGGGAATGCCGGAGTACGGCAGCCTGCCCTGGTTCTGGCACTGGGTGCAGGCATTCACCTGTGCCTGGTCGCTGGAGGAAGACAACGAGATTAAAAACACGCTTGGAGAAATGCTGGATTACCTGTGGAATGAACGGGGACAATTCTATCTGCAGGGAGCCTGGGCTGGTGCGCATTCCCGGGGCTGGCCGCATGACGTTCCGGCGGATGTCAACGTACTCCATGACTATGTGCAATTTGGGGATTTCCAGCTGCCGCAGAGTATGCCGCGTACGGAATATGCCGGGTTCCTGTTCTATGAAGCTCCGGCTCAGGTGCGGGCTGCCGCAGTGAACCGCCAGACTCCGGTGGAAGTCACCAAGGTGACGCAAAAAGTCATGCCAGTAGATCCGAACCCGCAGCCGCTGATTCACTCCTATGCGTATATTACCGGGAGCTTCGCTGCTGGTGGTCTATGGGAGCGGGTAGAGGAGTTCGACAATGAGCAGCTCCGCTGGGCCTTTTCATTGCCAGTGTCTCCTGAGTATGCCGTGAACCGGCTCTACTTCTTCCATCCCGGCCAAGGCCATCACGAAGGTGATCCCCGCCATCAGAGCCGATATATGGAGGTGCTGTATCACCGGAGCACCATCCTCTCTTTGTTCCCTGTACCGGAGGGTGAAGCAGACACGATAATTGGCGTACTGCCCAAAGGCGAGTGGGTGAAGGAGTCCTCTGCGCTGTTCGGCAAGGCGGGTGATGTCTATTTTGCCGTGTACCTTTCCCGCGGTTACCAGCTTATTGACCGGGAAGCTTATCTCGAAGTGTCAGCCCAAGGGATGCCGGGCGGAGTAGTTGTCGAGGCTATCAGTGTCAAGGAGGCTATGGAACGGGGAATCAGCGATTTAATGTTGTTTGCAGCAGAACGGGCAGCACATGCACCCTCTTTTGAGACAGGAGCTATCTTGGCCGTACAATATGACAATATCGAAGGAGATCAGCTGCAATTAAGCACAGGGGATCAAATGACAACGCAAGCGCTGCTGAACGGCAGCCCGATCTCCTTGGAGCACTATACCGTTAGCGGAAGCTAATCAGAAATTCTGGAATTGCCAAAGAACCCGCGGGCAGGATGTGAGCCTATGCGGGTTCTTTTTAGATTATCCCCTCAAGTTGCAGGGGCTCTTATTTGTCTGTACATGTCCGTAATCCTGTATCCTTTCCACCGTAAACGTCATTGGAATTGTCTACACGATATGAGATCTTGTTACCGTCATACTGCAAGCCGTCCGATTCATAATCCTGCCTCCATTTGCCTAAAAACTGGTTATCCTTTACAGTTGAAATAACGATGTCTTTCTGCACAAGGTTGCGGATCACCAGGACAGGTGATGCCGGCATGAACCATCATTCATTACGGGGAGGTTTATCAATTGATTGCTACACTGCAAGCAGCCCCACGAGGGATAACTGCAACGTTTGAACGACATTACAAGCATTCGGTGGACAAGCTATGGGCGATGCTGACGGATAATGAGCTGCTGGCTAAGTGGTTTCCCGAGTTAAGAGCCCTGGACTTATCGGCAGGAGGAAGCATGATATTTGACATGGCGGACGGCAGCTCAATAGTCATGGAAATTAAGGATATCAAGGTAAACTCCATTCTGGAGTATGTCTGGGGAAATGACAGCGTGCGTTTTGAATTAAATCCCGATGGAGATGGCACCAGGCTGCTGCTGATCGAGAGCATCAGTGAAATTACCAGTCATACGGCCAAAGACCTCTCCGGCTGGCATGTCTGTCTCGATGTAATAGGCGTACTTCTGGACGGGGAGGAACTGCGGAACCGCAAGAAGGTATGGGAGCAATGGTTCGTAGAGTATACCCGGCTGGTGGAGGAATTCAGGTTCACCCGCACAAACAGGGGATAAGGTTCAATGAAATGCGCGTCCATGTTATAATATTCAGGAGCATTCATACGAGACTGAATTTATCCCTGTAATGACTTATTGGAGGAGTAGCGTGGCAAAAGCGAAGGTGGCCAAACGGCCGACAAGAGATGAATTTGTGCTGGAGGAAATTGGCAATCAACTGACAGAAGCCATGCAGGAGGTCTCTGAGATTTTATTGACCGTCTGGGGCAAAGAGGAGCAGGTCCGTGGAACGATCGTTGGCATGGACTCGCGTACCGGCAAGGTGCATGTGAGTTTTAATGAGGAACTGTTCAAGGTTCCATTTATGGACATAATGGCCTTGGATTACCCGAGAGATTAGCAGGTAAGCAGATAGAGTGCAGCCGAAAGGTCGATGAATGATGCAAATCACCAAAACGAACGCCATGCGGATTCTTGATACCCGAAAAATAGCCTATCAGGTTCATCAGTACGACAACGAGGACGGCCAGATTCATGGAACTGCGGTAGCTGAAAAAGTGGGTCTGCCGCCTGAAACGGTCTTTAAAACGCTTGTCGCGCATAACGGACCGAACCTGTATGTGTTTGTCATTCCGGTGGCTGAAGAGCTTGATTTGAAAAAAGCCGCCAAGGCGGCTGGTGAAAAAAAGATTGAGATGCTCCCGGTGAAGGATCTGCTGAAATGGACCGGCTACGTGCGCGGTGGCTGTTCTCCGGTAGGGATGAAAAAGCTCTATCCGACCTTTATCGATAGCAGTGCCGAGACGCTGGCAACCATGGCGGTGAGCGGCGGGAAGATCGGGATGCAGATGGAGCTGGCACCCGAGCAGCTCGCCGGAGCTATAGGCGCTAAATTCAGCGAGCTGATTAAGTGAGGTTCCAGATAAAGTCTCCAACCAAAAAGCAGTGGCCGATGAAAGGATTCATCCGGTCCACTGCTTTTTGCTGTTCAAAGGGTTACTCCCAATTAGAAACGGGCGGCGAGGTAGCCCAAATATTCCTTTAGTGCCGTCCCGGTATTATTTATTGCACCGGGGGATGGAGTGAATCTGGCTAAATAGAGTCGCCGATCAAGGCTAACGGTATAATCCGTCGGATACGCCAGCGGCAAAAGCCCGTTATTCTTAAAATGGATCATGGCACGGGGCATATGAAATGCCGAGGTAACCAGAATCGGGTGGCTGAGTCCCTTGCTTTTCATGAGGAGCGCTGTATAGGCGGCGTTCTGCTCCGTATTCAGTGACCGGTTCTCGGTCAGAATATCGGTCTCCGGGACACCGAGGCCCATTAGCTGCCGCTTGGCGATATTTGCTTCGTTGCCGCTGTCTGCAAATACTTGGCCGCCGGAGAACAGGATCGGCAGTCCCGTCTCGCGGTACAACCGCACTGCGGTCAGCAGCCGGTTCGCCGCCGAACCGTACAAATTGCCTTCCCCGTCGATATCAGGAGTTCCCGAGGTGGCTCCCCCGCCCAGGACGACGATTACATCGCCTTGAATCAGCTCGGGTTTGTCATACTGCCGTTCCAGGCTGCCCATCAGCAGATCACCGATCAAGGGAGTCATGGAGAGGTAGAGCAGGATAGTAATGCCGAACAGGACCAGTGACGGACGGCGGCTCTGCCGCCACAGCCAGATTGTCACACCCAGGAGCAGTACGACGAAGAGACCTGGCGGAAGCACGAAGCTGTAGACGGACTTTATGAAATAAATCAACGAATTCACCTCATTATGTATAATTGCTGCACATATTGTACCATGTTCAGTGGAAGCAGGCCTAGCGCCTTCGGATGCATAGGAGTCTGCTTTCCCGTGAACATCGGTTGATTTTGTGCCACTAAGCACGTACTATTATGGTATTACTTAGGGTTCGAAGGAGTGTAGTCTGTGCTGGAGCTTGGTTTTGATGATCCGGAGAAGCTGGTGGCAGTGGCACATGCGTTGTCGACCCGCTCCCGGGTTGATATTCTCCATTTATTAAATTCCCGGAATTTGAATGTGATTGAAATTGCTGAAGCGCTGAAGCTGCCGGTGTCCACAGTGGCCAACAATGTGAAGGTGCTTGAAGCGGCGCGGCTGATTAATACCGAGCTGCTGCCAGCTTCCCGCGGGGCGATGAAGGTCTGCAGCCGCAATTACGACGATATACATATTGCTTTGAATGAGGAGAAAGCTGCCCCTAAAGGGGCTGTACGTGTATACGAAATTGAGGTACCCATTGGACATTACAGCGATTGCGACGTATCACCTACCTGCGGCATGGCCGATGCCGAAGAGATGCTGATCCGTGAGGATGAGCCCTCCGGCTTTTACCATCCCAGGCATATAGGCGCTCAGATTATCTGGTTCCGTAAGGGCTATCTCGAATATTTGCTTCCGTTGGAGGTGCCGAAGGGGGCAAGAGTCGAAACGCTGGAGCTATCGATGGAAATATGCTCGGAAGCCCCCAATTACGACAACAACTGGCCATCAGATATATCGGTCTGGATCAACGGGGTGAAGATTGGCATGTGGACAAGTCCCGGCGACTTCGGCGGCCGGCGGGGCAAGCTGAATCCGGTCTGGTGGAGCGATTCCTCCACACAATATGGCCTGCTTAAGACGTGGCGGATCGACATGGACAAGACCATGCTGGATATGGAAAAAGTATCGGATGTGAGCCTAAGCCAGCTTAATCTGGCACAAAGCCCGAAAATCCGGCTGAGGATCGGTGTCAGCCCGGATTCGGTCCATCAAGGCGGGGTCAATCTGTTCGGGCGGGGTTTTGGCGACTATGCGCAGGAAATCATGATGAAGCTGAGCTTTACACGGGACGAAGAAGAACCGGACCATTAGATACAGATAATCTGTAACTAATGGTTTTTTTACGGTTAACAAGATCAAAAAACAATATGAAAGCGTTGACGTAACGTATTTATCTTCTTATAATCGGTATTAAATACAAGAAAACAGAAATAAAACAAAAAAACCGTTTTTAATAGAGGTATTTGAGAGGACAGGTGTTTCACATGACTACTAAAGCATATATCCCCAATTATCCAAGACCACAATTTGTACGCAAGGCATGGCTTGATCTAAACGGAGAATGGAGTTTCAGTTTCGATGATGCCAATAGCGGTGAGGCAGAGGAATGGTATGCAACGTTTCCGGACGCCCGGCTGATTACGGTTCCTTTTACTTATGAGACTATCGCCAGCGGCATCGGTATTCAGGAATTCCACCCCAATGTCTGGTATGAGAGAACACTGGAGCTTCCGGCAGAAAATACCGGCCAAAGGGCGATTCTGCATTTTCAGGGCGTTGATTACCGGGCGAAATGCTGGGTGAATGGTTCCTATGTCGGCCAGCATGAAGGCGGATACGCCGCATTTTCCTTTGACATTACTCCATTTGTGACATATGGTGCTGCCAACCGGATTGTGCTCAAAGCGGAGGACAGTATGGACTGCACTCAGCCCAGAGGCAAGCAGCGCTGGGTAGCCGACAATTTTGAATGCTTCTACGTGCAGACGACTGGAATTTGGAAACCGGTCTGGCTGGAATGTGTTAGTGAAGCCCGGATTGATTCCGTGAAAATGACGCCTGATATCGACCGGCACATGATCCGTTTCGAATTTCGGTTTACAGGTCTTAAGAAAGGAATGGACCTGACACTCGATTCGCTGATTACCCTGAAAGGACGGCAGGTGAAACGGTTCAGCCTGAGTGCTGACCGCGATCTGGTGAGCATTGAAGTAGACGTATGGCATGAAGCGGGAGGTCCATGGATGCAATCTCTGTGGTCACCGGAGGCCCCGAATTTGTATGACGTTGAGTTTAAGCTGCTTCAGGGATCAGAGACCGTAGACCATGTGTACTCATATTTCGGGATGCGCAAAATTTCTATTGAAAACGGACAGATTCTCCTCAACAATAGACCACTCTACCAGCGCCTGATTCTGGATCAGGGGTACTGGAGTGAGAGTCATTTGACACCGCCTAATGAACAGGCACTAATCAACGATATCGAGCGGATCGCGGAAATGGGCTACAATGGTCTCCGCAAACATATGAAAATTGAGGATGCGCGGTTTTTGTATTGGTGTGATGTGAAAGGGATGCTGGTATGGTCAGAGATGGCGGCTACCTATGAATTTAATGACCTCGCCGTTGAACGCTTCACCCGGGAATGGCTGGAAATTGTGCCACAGCAGTACAATCATCCTTGCATCATCACCTGGGTTCCGTTCAACGAATCATGGGGAGTTCCCGCCATTGCCAACGATGTCAGACAGCAGAAATTCACGGAAGGCATCTACCACTTGACCAAAGCCATTGATCCTTACCGTCCCGTTATAACCAATGACGGCTGGGAGCACACGGTTTCGGATATTCTGACGCTGCATGATTATGTGGAAGCTGGAGAACAATTCCTGGCTGCTTACACCGACAAGACTTCCATCGTGGATAATGGCATCTCCTTCAATAACTTCAAATTCGCCTGGGCCGAAGGTTACGCCTATACAGGCCAGCCGGTTATTGTCAGTGAGTTCGGCGGCATTGCCTTTCAGACGGAGAGCGGCTGGGGCTATGGAAATCAGGTGAAGACAGAGCAGGAGTTCCTGGAGCGCTTCCAGACAATTACTGCGGCGATCAAAGCAACGCCATACATCAGCGGCTACTGCTACACCCAGGTCAGCGATGTACAGCAGGAAGTGAATGGCCTATTGACGGAGGACCGCAAGCCCAAGGTTCCGCTCGATAAGATCCGTAAGATCAATCTGAGTTAAGTTCGTCTATAGTGAATATTGTCCACGGAAGACGGTTTTCAATTCGTTCGCTGAATTGGAGCCGTCTTTTCATCTTTTCCGGTATGTACAGGATTCTAAAAAAACTTGAAAGCTCTACTAGGGCGGTCGGCTGGAAGATAAAGCGCTGCTGGAAAAACTTGCAAGGTTCTTGCATCTATTCCATTTCGCTTTGTGCTCCAGCATGGTTCTAAATTGATAACCATAGGAACATGATCTGGTCAGCACAACCCGAAACTCATCGATTATATAAGTAACATATGATACTATTAACATATATTCTGAAGCGGAGGTGCTTGCGAAATGTCAATCAATCACGCAATTCTTGGACTGCTGAGCGGCAAGCCCATGACCGGATATGACCTTAAGAAGCTTATACAGGAATCCTCATTCCTCTATTGGTCCGGCAACAACAATCAAATTTATAAAGCGCTGGTAGAGCTGCTGAACGAGGGTTTCGTTACAAATAAGGTCCATCATCAGGGCAGCTTGCCTTCAAAGAAAATCTACACTGTTACTCCAGCCGGTCTCGCTGAGCTTCGGCAATGGGTCCTCTCACCCCCGGAGCCGCCTGAGTTCAAGAAGACTTTTCTTATTCAGCTCGCCTGGGCGGATCTTCTGAATACAGATGAATTAAACTTTTTGCTGGCGGGCTATGAGCAGGAAGTGCACACACAGTTATTACTGCTGGAGGGCCAGGCGGCCAGAATTTCTTTTGGACAGGAGTGTAACCGCAGGGGGATCACGCTATGGAAGCTGATTCACAGCAATCTGGTTTCAACCTATACCCATGAATTGGTGTGGCTTGGGCAATTGCGGCAAGAGCTTGGACTAACTTAGCGTATGCTCCCGAAGCGAGTTTAATTGTGTAGATTGTACAGGGAAATGCTTCATAATACTTTTAGGAGGTAGATTGTTTGAACATTCAAATGATTGAAAAAGAAGGGCAGGGGTATATTCTTTGCAGCCCCGGTGTTCAGCCGCTGCGAACAGAACAGGATGTGCTCGACCTTGTCTCCGCATGCTTTGAACATAACAACTATAAGCTGCTGCTTCACGAAGGAGCGCTCACTGAACAATTTTATAATCTCAGAACTGGCTTGGCAGGTACAGCTTTGCAGAAATTTATCAATTATCATATCAGGGCTGCTGCCGTAATACGTACCGAAGAGACAGCTCAAGGCAGATTCAAAGAGCTTGTAACTGAAATGAACAAAAGCAATGCCTTCCGGGTGTTTGGGAGTGAGGCCGAGGCAGAAGCCTGGCTGCTTGATGAGAGATGACACGCGATGTGATTCATGGTACGGCAAAAGGAATACTATAGCCCATAACGAAAGGCAGATTACGGGGATACGGGAACGGGAGCTTCAAGCCCGATCAGGCGCCGTATTACACGGACAACCAGAAGGTGGCTGAGCAGACGAATAATAGGGTCAGACGAAGAATGTCCCCATTGCCATTTCTGGCAGAATAGGGCGTTCTTTTTTTTGCGAAAGAGGTGGAGAAGCCAAGCAAATAGAACACCATTTAAGGGTACGGACAGGGGAATGGCGGGGAGGCTGGCAGTCCAATCAAAGAAATCTTGCAGGAACCATTCGTTGTCAGCTATGCAATTTAAGCAATTGACAACATTTATGGATGGGTTTAACATATAAATTGCTCATAGGAAATTCCAAAAAAAGGCATGATCAGGTGAGGGAATATGGATGTCTGAGGCTGATTTTGAATACCAGGAGAAGATTAGAAGACTTGCTGTGAAGATTGTGAAGCATTACCGGGGGAAGGGCCCGGAGAACGTGAAGGTGAAGCTGGATAGCGAGTCACAGATCACAATTGAAATCAGGGGGATTCTCTCCAGTCTGTCGGAAATTCTGTTCAAGGAAGGTGCGGCTGATCTCGTAACGGAGTACTGGAAGGTGCTGAAGCCTTATTTAGAACGCGGTTTTATGGAGGAAATGATAGAGACGATAGGCTCCGGGTTTTCCTATTCTTGGCGACTTTGCAATTTGTATCATGAAGACAGGACGGTCATTATACAACTTAATAAATCGGTTTGATTAAAGAGAAAGGACCCTGGTCTCTTCGCTTTTTAATAAGCCCGTACACAGCATATGAAATAAGTATGTTTTGTATTGGCTTATTTTTTATTGCAATTATTGTGCAACAATTCACAAGGAGAGGTGAAATCGGATGGGAAATAAAGTATTGACTGTCTGCCCATATTGCGGCAGCGGCTGCCAGCTGTATTTGCTGGTCGAGAATGGACAGGTCGTGGGCGCAGAGCCTGCGGATGGGCGGACGAATGAGGGAAACCTCTGTCTGAAAGGTCACTACGGCTGGGATTTCCTGAATGATCCGCAGCTGCTGACCTCCCGCCTCCGCAAGCCAATGATCCGCAAGGAGGGAGTTCTTCAAGAGGTTACCTGGGAAGAGGCTATTCAGTTCACCGCAGAGAAGCTGACAGCGATCAAGGAGAAATACGGGCCGGATGCGATTATGGGTACAGGCTCGGCCAGAGGACCGGGAAATGAAGCAAACTATGTGATGCAAAAGTTCATGAGAGCGGCGATAGGGACGAATAATATTGACCACTGTGCCCGAGTCTGCCATGGACCATCCGTTGCGGGACTGACCTATTCGCTGGGAGACGGGGCCATGTCGAATTCTATCCCGGAAATTGAAGACACCGATCTGCTGCTGATTTTTGGATATAATGCTGCCGTTACCCATCCGATTGTGGCGAGAAGAATTGTAAAAGCCAAGCAGAAGGGGGCAACGCTGATCGTCGCTGACCCCCGGATGACCGAATCGGCACGGATTGCGGACACCTGGCTGCCGCTGAAGGGTGGATCGAATATGGCGCTTGTGAACGCTTTTGGCCATGTGCTTGTGGAGGAGGAGCTATATGACAAGGATTATGTGTCTGATTTCGTAGAGGGGTTTGAAGAATACAAGGCGAATGTGCAGAAGTATACGCCCGAATATGCGGAGAGCATTACCGGTGTGCGGGCGGCTGATATCCGCAAGTCCATGCGTCAATATGCCAAGTCCGATAAGGCGATGATCCTCTACGGCATGGGGGTGTGCCAGTTTGCCCAGGCGGTGGATGTGGTTAAGGGGCTGGCTTCACTGGCGCTTCTGACCGGTCATTTCGGGAGAGCGAGTGTCGGGATTGGTCCGGTGCGCGGTCAAAACAACGTGCAGGGCTCCTGTGATATGGGCGCACTGCCTAACGTCTATCCCGGCTATCAGTCTGTAGAGGACGCAAAGCTACGCAAGAAATTCGAGAAGGCCTGGGGCACATCTCTGCCGGATAAAACAGGCTATCGCCTGACAGAGGTACCGCACCTCATCCTGAAAGAACACAAGATTAAGGCCTATTACATTTTCGGAGAAGATCCGGTGCAGAGCGACCCGAATGCCGCCGAGCTGCGGGAGGCGCTGGATCAGCTGGAGCTGGTGATTGTCCAGGATATCTTCATGAACAAAACAGCGTTACATGCCGATGTGATTCTGCCCGCCACCTCCTGGGGGGAGCATGACGGTGTTTATTCCTCAGCAGACCGGGGATTCCAGCGCATCCGAAAAGCAATTGAGCCCCCTGGCGGGGTGAAGCCGGACTGGCAGATCATCAGCGAAGTATCTACGGCCATGGGCTATCCAATGGCTTATAAGAATTCCGAGGAAATCTGGGATGAGATGAGGAAGTTGTGTCCGAGTTTTGCCGGAGCCAGCTACAGGAAGATGGAAACACAGGGTGATGTTCAATGGCCCTGTCCTTCCGAGGATCACCCGGGTACGCCTTATTTATACAAGGGGAACCGATTTACCACGCCGAACGGCAAAGGGCAGCTATTTGCATGTGAATGGAGAGCGCCGCTGGAGCAGCCGGATGTCGAGTATCCCTTGACACTCTCCACCGTCCGCGAAGTTGGGCATTACTCGGTACGGACGATGACCGGCAATTGCCGTGCGCTCAGCCAGCTGTCTGATGAGCCCGGCAATATCCAGATCAGTCTGGAGGACGCGGCGGAATATGGCATTGAGAACGGCCACTTGGTACGCGTCATTTCCCGTCGGGGGAAAATCATGGCCAGGGCGCAGGTCAGTGGCCGGACCAAGCAAGGTGCTACTTACATGACCTATCATTTCTGGATCGGAGCCTGCAACGAGCTGACGGCTGACTATCTGGACCCTGTCTCCAAAACACCGGAATACAAATACTGTGCGGTCCGGGTCGAAGCGATCGCCGACCAGGCCAAGGCCGAGGCGCTCATCCGGAAGCAATACGCGGAGCTGAGAAAGCAGATGATGGTAGGGGCGATGCAGGAATGAACCACGTACACTCCAATTCGCTGGTCATTGCCGAAGCGGCCAAATGCATCGGCTGCAAGGCCTGTGAGCTGGCCTGCTTCGCGGTGCATAACCGTGACAACGGTGTAGGCTCCACTGTGGGTACAGTCACCATGCCGGTTGTACCCCGCTTGTATGTGATCCGAACAGACAGCTTCACGATGCCGGTTCAATGCCGGCAGTGCGAGAACGCCCCTTGTGCGGGAGCCTGTCCGGTCCAGGCTATCCGTCAGAAGGATGGGGTCATTGTTATCGACGCGGATGCCTGCATTGGCTGCAAGGCCTGTGCCTTGGCCTGCCCGTTCGGAGCGATCAGTCTATACAAAGCCTACAGTGGAGGTGCGGAGCTGCCGCAACCGCTGCTGCAGGAACGCCGTGACAGCAAGCTGCAGCGCAAAACCCGAATCATTGCCTACAAATGTGATCTCTGCAGGAATATCGAAATGCCCGGGGCTGCGGACGGGGAGCTGGGGGCAAGCGGCAGAGATTCTTCAGTCACAGCCGTTCAAGGCCGCGAACCCTTCCCCGCTTGTGTTGCCGTCTGTCCGGAAGATGCGTTGAGGCTGGTCAAGGTGGGTTCGGGCAATCCACTTAGTCAGCACAGAGAAGGGATGACCTGCGATGTTATTCAGTGAACCCATCATTAAGATTGATCCTGAGCTGTGCACCGGCTGCCGCCGCTGTGCGGCAGTCTGTCCGGTGGATGCCATCATCGGCGAACCGGGCAAGCCCCAGGAAGTGGATGCCCACCGCTGTGTGGTGTGCGGTCAGTGCGTGCAGATCTGCACCGTCTATGCTGCAGACAGCCTGGAGTCCGGGGATAACCTTAAGAATAAACGGCTTCAAAGAGGACAGCTCCCAAGTGTACGAGAGCCTTTGTTCGCGGCCTATTCCGCGGGTCAAGTGCCGGAGGTCAAGCGTGCGCTGGCCGATTCTGCACTTTATAAGGTGGTGCAATGCGCACCGGCTATCCGCGTCTCGCTGGCTGAGGAATTCGGCCTGCCCATGGGTACACTGACACCGGGCAAGATGGCTGCGGCGCTGCGGCATCTGAAGTTTGACCGGATTTATGATACGAATTTTGGTGCGGACGTAACCATTATGGAGGAGGGCACGGAGCTGATCGGAAGGGTCATGTCTGGAGAGCGGCTGCCCATGTTCACCTCCTGCTGCCCCGCCTGGGTCAAGCATGCGGAGACGGCAGCGCCGGAGCTGCTTGACCACTTGTCGAGCTGTAAGTCACCAATGCAAATGGTTGGTGCGCTGGTCAAAACCTACGGAGCGAAGCAGAACGGGGTAGATCCTGCAAAGATTTATAGTGTAGCGGTCATGCCCTGCACCTGCAAGGAATTTGAGTGCAGCCGCGAAGAAATGGAGGTTGACGGGCTCCGGGAGGTTGATGTGGTGATTACCACCCGGGAACTGGCACAGCTGATTAAGGATGCGGGAATTGATTTTGTGAATCTGCCGGATGAGCCGTTCGATTCGCCGCTGGGCATATATTCCGGGGCAGGCTCGATATTCGGCGTTACCGGCGGGGTGATGGAAGCGGCCATCCGTACCAGCTATGAGCTGGTGACGCACGAGACGATCCCGAATCTGCAGCTGGATTTTGTCAGGGGTGAAGAAGGGCTTCGTACGGCAACGGCTCAGCTTGGCGATCTGGAGCTGAGGGTTGCCGTGGTCGCCGGTTTGAAATATGTGTCTGAAATTCTGAAACAGGTGAAGGAAGGCACCTCCCCTTATCATTTTATTGAAGTGATGGGCTGCCCAGAAGGCTGTGTCAGCGGCGGCGGACAACCCAAGCTGCTGCTGGAAACATTGCGCAAGAAAGCCTATCAGGCCAGAAAAAGCTCGGTCTACCGCCATGATTCCCATCAGCAGGTGCGAAAATCACATGAGAATCCGGCCATTATTAAGCTGTACAAGGATTTCCTGGGTGAGCCGCTGGGCCATGTATCTCATCACCTGTTGCATACGACGTTTCATTCCAGGGAGAAAATGTCACCAAACCAAGCTCTAGGTGTGAAGGAGGACTAATATGAACAGTTTTGTCATTGCCGATCCCGGACTCTGCATTGGCTGCCATACTTGTGAAGTGGCCTGTGTGGCTGCCCATTCCGCAAATAATATGTTCCTGCAGCAGGAAGAGAATCCGGACTTTTATCCCCGTCTGAGGGTAACGGAAACCGATCAGGTCACCGCCCCGGTGCAGTGCCGCCATTGCGAGGATGCTCCATGCGCCAATGTGTGTCCCAATGGTTCAATAACGAATAATAGTAGTAGTATCTCGATCAACCAGGATACCTGTATCGGCTGCAAGACTTGCATGCTGGTCTGTCCTTACGGGGCCATTGCCATGGTTCCGGCGTCCCGGGACGGACAGCGGCAGATCCAGGCCGGACTGCGCTCGAACGCGAGCGGAGTCTGGGCGCGGAAGGAGCGGCTGGTTGCCAGTAAATGTGATCTGTGCGATGAGAGTGGCAACGGTCCGGAATGCGTGCGGATTTGTCCCACACATGCGCTTCAGCTGGTGGTCCCCGGGAATGTGACGGAGAGCATCGCTGCCAAAAGAACAGCCAGTGCGCAGACACTGCAGCAGTTCGGCGGACTCATCCGGTTCTGAAATCATTTACCCTAGAAAGCATGGTGAATATCTTGTCTAATGCCTTGGCCGATTCCTTTGGCCGAATACACAATTATGTGCGCATCTCAGTAACGGACCGCTGCAATCTATCCTGTGAGTACTGTAAACCGGACCAGGCAGCCGCAGCTTCTTCACCGCAGCCGCTCACTTTTGACGAAATCAGTTCAGTGGTAGCTGTGCTTGCGGATATGGGCGTCACTAAGGTACGGCTTACCGGTGGCGAACCGCTGCTGCGGCCACGGATCGAGGAGCTGGTGGCCCGTCTTCATGATATAGGCGGCATTGAACGCATAGGGCTCACAACCAACGGAATGCTGCTGGCTTCCAAGGCAAGAGCGCTGCGCGGAGCCGGCTTGACCGACGTCAATATCAGTCTGGATTCCCTTCAGCCGGAACGCTTTGCAAGGATTACCGGGGGAGGGGATGTCGGCCGGGTGCTCCATGCCATTAGCACCAGCCTGGAAGCTGGTATTGAACGCGTGAAGGTTAATGTGGTCTTAATGCACGGGGTAAATGACGATGAAATCGAATCCTTTCTGCAGATGACCAACAAATATCCGCTGGACATCCGGTTCATTGAATATATGCCGATCGGCCGGAAGAATGAAGGCTGGAAAGCGGGATATATGCCGCTCAGCGGGATTCTGGATCGCTGTTCCAGAGCGGGCTGGGCTTATGATCCGGTGCCGCCTGAAGCCGCGAACGGGTCTTCCCTTGAACATGGTTTATCTACAAGCGCAACAGATTCGGGGCCGGCCCGTTATTACCGGATTGCTGGAGCAGCAGGGAAATTCGGATTGATTGACCCGGTCAGCAAGCATTTCTGCATGACCTGCAACCGGCTGCGCATCACCGCCAGCGGCCATGTCAAACCGTGCCTCTTCTGGAATGACGAATGGAATGTAAGACCATACATCGGGAAGGATGAGCTCTTGAAGCAATTGTTCCTGCGGTCGCTTGAGAACAAGCCGGTGCGGCATGAAATGCTCGGGGGGCTTAAGGCGGACGGTTCATACCATCCGCTGCAGGAGAGTACGATCCGCCAGATGTCACAGATTGGCGGGTGAAGCAGGGATGACGGATCATACGGCTTACCGTATTGAGAGTGATTCACTTGGCAGCTTGTCCGTTCCGCAGGATGCCTATTATGGGATTCATACCGCGCGGGCGAAGGATAATTTCAGGGCCGGAGGCCGTCCGGCGAACCTCTTGCTGCTGCGGGCGATCGTTCGGGTCAAACAGGCGGCAGCGGAGGTGAACGGGCGAATCCATGCCTTGCCGCAGAAGAAGGCACAGGCCATTCTTGAGGCCTGCAGGGAGATTCTGGAGGGCCGGCTGGATGCACATTTGATCGTCGATGCCTATCAAGGGGGAGCAGGGACCAGCAGCAATATGAATGTGAACGAGGTTATTGCTAACCGTTCGATTGAGCTGCTGGGCGGGGTGAAGGGCGATTATAGCATCATCCATCCCATTGATGATGTGAACCTCCATCAATCGACGAATGACGTCTATCCAACAGCGCTGCGCATTGCTGTCATTCCGCTTCTGCGGCAGCTGTCGGAAGAGCTGGCTGCACTCCAGGAAGCATTCCAGGCGAAGGAACGTGAGTATGCGGACCTGCTGAGACTTGGGCGGACTCAACTGATGGATGCACTGCCCATCCTGGCCGGGCAATCCTTCGGCGCCTGCGCCAAGGCAACTGCGCGCGACCGCTGGCGGCTGTACAAGTCAGAGGAGCGGCTGAGGGAGATTAACATCGGGGGAACAGCTGTGGGTACAGGAATGAATGCGCCGCTTGATTACATTTATGCCATGGCTGATGTACTGCGTGAGCTCACGGGACTGGGTCTTTACCGCAGTGATTTCCCGATGGATACGACGCAGAATATGGATGTGTTCGTGGAAGTGTCGGGCCTGCTTAAGGCCGCAGCGGTGAATCTGCTGAAGATCTCCAATGATTTTCGGCTGCTGTCCTCCGGTCCAGCCGGAGGAATAGGGGAATATATTCTGCCGGCGGTGCAGGCGGGGTCTTCCATCATGCCCGGGAAGGTGAATCCAGTGATTGCCGAAATGCTAGGCTCCGTGGCAATGCGGGTGATCGCTAATGATACGGCTGTGACCTTGGCAGCCGCAAGCGGTCAGCTGGAGCTGAACGCGTTTACCCCTGTGCTGGCTGAGGCCCTGCTGGAATCCCTGGAGCTCCTGCTTCGCGCCGTTCCACTGTTCCGGGAACGCTGTCTCAGCAGCCTCACGCTGGATGAAGCCCGCTGCCGGGAGCATGTGGAGCGTTCAGGGGTGATGGCTGCAGCTACAATAGCTTATCTTGGCTATGACACCGCTTCCGAGCTTGCCAAGGCAGCGGCTGCTTCCGGGCGTCCCCTGGAACAGCTTCTGCTGGAGGGCGGATGGATGACCGGGAAGCAGATTCATAAGGTGCTGCATCCGCTGGAAGTGACCAAGCCAGGGATACCCGGCCGGTCACAGTGGACAGTTCGGAATATGGAAGGAGGCTTAAGCCAGGATGAGCTTGAATGATACTCCGCGAGGAGAAAGACCGCATATCGCCGTATTCGGCAGCCGCAATGCCGGAAAATCAAGTCTGATTAATGCAATTTGCGGACAGGCAGTGTCCATCGTATCCCCGGTAAGCGGGACTACGACCGACCCGGTGTACCAGCCCATGGAGCTGCTGCCGGCGGGTCCGGTTGTACTGATTGACACTGCAGGACTCGACGACACCGGTGAGCTTGGAGAGCAGCGAATCCGCAAAACGCTCGATATTTTGAAGAAAACGGATTTGGCGTTCCTGGTGGTAGACGCAGCAGCCGGAGCTGGAGACTTCGAGCGTGAGCTGCTGAGGACTCTCGGAGCAGCAGGAACGAATGTAATGGTTGTTCTGAATAAAATTGACTTGATTACAGCAGATCCGCAGACGCTTGAAGAGCAGTGCAGCCAAATAGCTGCGCGTCTCGGAACTGGTGCTTCTATCCCTCTGATGCCGGTCAGCACCCTAAGCGGCAGTGGAATTGATGCTCTGAAGAAGACGGCAGCTGCGGTGCTGGCCAAGGAGGAAGAACGCTTCCGGCTGGTAGGGGATTTGCTTAAGCCGGGCGATGTGGCGGTATTAGTGGTTCCCATTGACAAGTCTGCCCCGAAGGGCCGTCTGATTCTGCCTCAGCAGCAGACGATCCGGGATATTATGGAATGTGATGGGGTGGCTGTGGTGACCAAGGAACAGGAGCTGGCGCACACGCTGGCCCAGCTGAACCGCAAGCCGCGCATCGTCATTACAGATTCACAGGTGTTTCTGAAGGTGGAGGCAGATACACCGCGGGATGTGCCGCTTACGTCATTCTCCATTCTGTTCGCCCGGTATAAAGGGGATCTTCCCCGGCTGGTCAGCGGATTGCGCTCCATCACGAGACTGAAAGACGGGGATCGGGTGCTGATTGCTGAAGCCTGCACGCACCACCGCCAGTCCGATGATATCGGCTCAGTCAAGATTCCCCGTTGGCTGCGGGAGATTACCGGCAGGCAGCTGATCATCGATAATGCTGCAGGGAGTGAATTCCTCACGAATTTGGAGCAATACTCGCTGATTATCCACTGCGGTGCCTGCATGCTTAACCGAAGAGCGATGCTGAGGAGACTGGATGAAGCAGAATTAGCCGGTGTACCGATTGTCAATTATGGCATGTTTATTGCCTATGTTCAGGGTGTATTTCCCAGGGCAATCGAAATGTTCCCGTCAGCTATGCTGGCCTGGGAGAATGGTACCGGAAGCCCTGCCCCAGTAGTCCCGGCTCAGTACTCAGTAACCCAGTAACCCAGTAACCCAGTAACTCATATAAATAACCCAGCACCCCCAAAAGGTCCCGTTCGTGGAATTTTCCTCGACGGGATCTTTTGAGGGTGCTGAGATTTGCAGCTGCAGACTTGCGCTATGTCGCTGTCCAACATCTGTGTTAGAAGCGCAGATCCCGTTCGCCAGTATGAATTCGCTCCAGATGCTCCCGGGTGGCCTTTCTGACCCCCTCCCGCGGAATCCGCTCCAGATTCTCGCGGATCGTCTGCTCGCCAATCGCGCGCATTTCGTCATCGGCATAGTCGAGCAGGTATTCCTGAAAGGTCATCAGTGAATTCGGCTGACAGACATTGTGAATCTGGCCCGATTTGGCCAGCTGCATGAAGCGGTCGCCTGTGCGTCCTTCCCTGTAGCAGGCAGTGCAGTAGCTGGGAACATAACCGTCCTTGCACAGGTTTTTGATAATTTCCATCGGTGAACGGTGATCGCCGACAGTGAACTGTGGTGTATCCTCCTTGTTCTTGTTGACGCTATAGGCTCCCACCCCGGTGGCAGAACCCGCGCTGATCTGCGAAATACCGAGCTTGATGATCTGATCTCGGAACTCCGAATCCTCACGCGTAGAGAGAATCATTCCTGTATAGGGAACGGCCATTCTCAGCACGGCAACAATTCGGGCGAAATCACTATCGCTGACCAGATAGGGGTAATTGTCCAGGTTCACATTCTCGGCTGCACGGAGGCGGGGGACAGAGATTGTGTGCGGTCCGCAGCCGAAGGCCTGCTCCAGATGCTCTGCATGCTTCAGCATGGCAATGGTCTCATACTTGTGGTCGTAAAGGCCATACAGCACACCAATGCCAACATCATCAATACCTGCGCGCATAGCCCGGTCCATGGCCGTTGTGTGCCAGTCATAATCATTTTTAGGGCCTTCAGGATGATAATACCGGTAGCTGGGGCGATGATACGTCTCCTGAAACAGGATATAGGTGCCGATTGCGGCTTCTGCCAGTCTACGGTAATCCTCCTCGGTAGTGGCGGCAATATTGACGTTAATCCGCCGAATGCTGCCGTTGTCGAGCTTAGTGTCGTAGATGGTTCGTATGCAATCAATAATATAGTCGATGGAGCAGTTGCGAGAATCCTCACCGGCCTCAAGTACCAGCCTTTTATGTCCGAGCGATTGCAGCACCTTGACCTCTTCAACAATTTCGGCTGCATTCAGACGGCTCCGTTCAAACTCCGAGTTGGAATGCTTGTACCCGCAGTATACACAATTATTCACACAATAGTTGCTGACATACAGCGGCGCAAAAAGGACGATCCGGTTGCCGTAGATCTGCTCCTTGATGCCCCGTGATACCTGATACAGCTGCTCCAGCGTTTCCTTGCCCTCCACATTGAGAAGTACTGCAGCTTCACGGGAGCTTAGCCCTTTGCAGGCTTTTGCTTTTTCCAGTATTGCGGCAATAATCTGCGAATCGGCAGCTGCTTCCGACCCATACTGTAAAGCTTTCAGAATCTCATCATCTTGAATAAAATCGGCCGGCTGGCGTTCATTTAGCTTGCTCACTCATATCCACTTCTTTCCGGATTGTTTTAATGATCAGGGCGTCTAGTGTTCCTGTAGAGAGCGGGAGAGATGCTTCAAGCTGTCGCCGCGTCCCATATCGACATGGAATCCGGCAGACTTCACCCGCTGCTCCAGGCAGAATCTGCATTGGGCGGATTCGTCACCCGTACAGATTTTGTTGTTGTAGAGCATATATTTGGCACGGACGGCCATAGGTGAGAGATTGGGCATCAAAACATTTGCCCCTGCCTGCAGCGCCCGCTCGCGTCCGTTAGGATGGGCGGTGCCCATCGCGGTAGTCGCTGGAATCAGGGCATCCGGCACCATCAGCCGGGCAAGAGCAATCATATCCAGAGTGTCCTCTACGGTTCCCGGCAGCTCGTCCTTCAATGGCGTGTCCCGATGTGGTAAAAAAGGGCCGATACCGATCATGTCCGGCTGCAGCTGCTGCAAATATAAGAGGTCCTCCGCTAAATCGGCAGCCGTCTGATCAGGCAGTCCGACCATGAATCCCGCTCCAACCTGATAGCCGATTCTCTGCAACGCGTTCAAGCGGTCCTGGCGGTTCTCATACTCCATTGTAGGATGGAAGGAGCGGTACAGGTTGGCAGACGCTGTTTCATGACGCAGCAAAAAACGGTCTGCACCTGCTGCGTACAGCCTTGAGTAACACTCATCATCCCGCTCGCCAATCGAAAGCGTCAGAGCAGCATCCGGGAACAGCTGTTTGACCGCCGCGATCAGAAGCACTAGCTTTTCTGTGGTATACCAGTCATCTTCACCGCTCTGCAGCACGAAGGTTCGGTAGCCCAAGGCATAGCCCTCACGGCAGCAATTCAGAATCTCTTCCGGCAGCAGACGGTAGCGGCTTAAGGACTTGTTACCCGAGCGCAGGCCGCAGTAAAGACAGTTTTGTTTGCATATATTCGAGAATTCGATTAGACCGCGCAAGTAAACAGCTCTTCCGTAGGTTCTTATTCTAGCCGCATGGGCCAGATCATACAGTTGCCTTCGGAGATCTCCGCCAAGATGGCTGAGCAGGTCTACCAGTTCCTGCTTATCCAACGATCCACCAGACGCTAATTGTTCCAATAACGGGTACGTTGAGCATCCCTCCCCCGGTCCATTCGTGATCACCATGCGCCGCACATGACTTGAAAATATTGTAACAAAAGTAAATTTACAGTACAGTGAGTTTTATGCTTGAAATTGCATGATTTATAAGTTCATTTCCAGTTTGCTTAAGTCGCTGATCCGCTCGGGATGCGTATACACATTGCAGGAATTTTGCCGGATAAAGCCTACCGCTGTGATTCCAAGCTGCTCCGCCAGCTCCACAGCCAGTCCCGTGGGAGCGGACTTGGACAGAATGATTTCGCAGCCGATTTTGGCTGCCTTGAGCAGGATCTCCGAGGAAATACGGCCGCTGAAGACGATGATTTTATTTCCGGGGTCAATTCCTGTTTTGAGACAGTGCCCGTAAATTTTATCCAGTGCATTATGGCGGCCGATATCACTGCGGGCCAGCAGGATTCCTTCAGCATCACAGAGTGCGGCACAGTGCACGCCTCCTGTCCGGTGGAACAAATCTGCACTGGTGAGTACTTCATCCATCAGGCGAAAACAATCTCTGAAAGTCAGTGTAATATGAACGCCGGGTTTGCTTTTAGCCGTACGGGCATCATTCACATAGACAAAGCCATGCCGGCTGGACCCGCAGCAGGAGGTGACATAACGTTTGGCGAACAACTGTCGGTGGAGCGGATTCCAGCGGTCCGTAGTCACATGCACATAGCCTTCCTCTTCCTGCGTCCACAGCTGCTGAATATCCTGAATTCCCCGGATAATACCTTCCGAAGCCAAATAACCGACAACCATATCCTCGATATATTCCGGTGTGCAGACCAGGGTAACAAATTCCTCACCGTTGATTTTGACCGTTACCGGATGCTCTGTCACAATAGTATCTTCTTCCCGGGTGAGCCTGCCGCTGCGGTAGCGGATGATGCTTCCATGCTGCTCCGATGGCTGTTCCATTGTCATCCTCCATATATATTTAATTTTAATAATATAAAAAATAACTTAAAATGTTAAAAATTACTATATCGCTCTATCCTACTACAACACTTTTCCAAAATCCTGTCAATTTCAGATTTCACATTCAATGGATTTATGTTAATTGTTCACTTGCTGCAAGCAGGATTTCCGGGGGTTCGCCGTTTTCCCGACAGCTTGTGGGCCAGCCTTCCTCTTGCTTTGTATACTGAAGGACAAGAAAAGGGGGTTCCCTGGCGCTGCCCTCTGATATACTATTAAGAAATAACTTGTACAACTAGAGAGAAGGGTGAAAGCATAAATGGCCAGCTTATTGGAGATTTTGCGCAAAGAAGTCGTACCGGCCGAAGGCTGTACCGAGCCGATTGCGGTTGCATATGCTGTCTCCTTGGCGGCAGAGCTTCTTGAGGAAGATATCACGGCAATCCGGCTGCAGCTCAGCGGGAATATCATTAAGAACGCGATGGGCGTGGGCATTCCCGGTACAGGTCAGACCGGACTCCCGATCGCAGCAGCACTCGGAGCGGTAGTGGGCCGTTCCCACAAAAAGCTCGAGATCTTGTCAGGCCTGAATCCGGCCGAATTGAAGCTGGCTAATGATCTGCTAGAACGGGGACTCCTTGAAGTAGAGCTGAAGGTTACACCTGAGAAGTTGTATATTGAAGCCCAGGTATATTCGCGGAACCATATGGCGACTGCCATTATTGCCGGAGAACATACTCATATAGATTTTCTGGCACTGGATGGGGAGAAAATCACACCGGCCAAGTCCAAGGCAGATTGCGGCAAACCCGGACGGTCGGATTCCGAGACGTATGCGGGTTCTGTTGAAGGCATCTTTGAGTTTGTCCGCAACGTTCCTTTCCAGGATATCCATTTTCTTCTGGAAGGAGCCAGAATGAACAAAGCTATATCCGATGAAGGATTGCGCGGGGATTACGGCTTGCAGGTGGGTAAGAAAATGAGCCAGCAATCGGCGGTGAACTTGTTCGGCAATGATGTGGCAAGCAAAATCATCGCCGCGACGGCTGCCGCCTCCGATGCGAGAATGGACGGCAGCGCAATGCCGGTAATGACTACGGCAGGCAGCGGCAACCAGGGCATCGCCTGCACGCTTCCTGTGATTGCTTTGGCAGAGCTGCTGGGCAAGGATGAGGAAATGCTGGCCCGGGCGCTTGCGCTGAGCAATCTGGTTACTGTCCATATTAAGCATTACATCGGGCGGCTATCGCCGCTATGCGGTTCAGGGATTGCCGGCGGAGTAGGAGCGAACAGCGGAATTCTCTATCTTATGGGCGGAAGCCTTGCCCAGATTAAGTTTGGGATACAGAATACCATCGCGTCCCTTTCAGGCATGATCTGCGATGGGGCCAAATCAACCTGTGCGCTCAAAATCTCCACCTCTACCAATGCGGCTATTCAGGCAGCTACGCTGGCAATGAACAACATTGGGCCAACGACGAAGGAGGGGGTTATCTTTGAAGAGGTGGAAGACACGATCCGCAACATGGAGCGTCTGGTTCAGGAAGGCCTTGCGGATACCGATGCTACAATCTTGAACATCATGCTCTCCAAAGGCGGAGTGCTGTAGCTGTATAATTTACAATCCATACCATCCCCGAATAAAACATACGTTTTCATACTTAAATACAAAACCGCCCGGTTCCCTGCGCAGTAAACACAGGGGACCGGGCGGTCTTTTTAATACAATACCTCGATATTCTCTTCGGCAAGCCGCTTCAGCCAAGGATCTGCAGGTCTGCGGTCCGTAATCAGCACATCTATACTGCCAAGTGCAACCAGCCTTGTAAAGGCGGTTTTGTCAAACTTGGTATGGTCGGCAAGCAGCACAACCCTTTCTGCCTGACGGAGCATGTGCTTCTTCAACTCACACTCGGGTTCATTGGAATCGGTAATTCCCCGCTCCATATCAATGCCTTTGCAGCTAATAACCGCAGTATCCACATTATAGCGCTGAATGGTGTCATGAGCGACCGGCCCGACCAGCGACAGCGAACGATGGCGCAGTGAACCGCCGGAGGAAATGATATTCAGGCCGGAGTTTGCGAACTCATGCAGAATATTAATAGAATTGGTGATGATCGTCAGATTGTTTTTGTTGCCCAGCAGCTTCAGAAATTCAAAAGAGGTAGAGCTGGGGTCTACCATCAGTGTATCCCCATCATTAATCAGATCCAGCGCTTTAAGCGCAATATTTCGTTTGATATCGGTGTTGAGCGCATTGCGCGTCACAAAAGGCAGGTCCTCATTCGTATGCCTGTTCAGCATTGCACCGCCATAAGTCCGGCTTAGAATGCCGTCTTTCTCCAGCTTTTCCAGGTCCCTGCGGATCGTTTCCTCGGTTACCTCGAACATCCGGCTGAGATCGGAGACGAGGACCCGTTTATCCTGATGTACAAGATCTATGATTTTCTTGCGTCTTTCGGCAGCCAGCATATGTATCCCCTTTCCGGAACGATATGGTCTAACTATAGACTTAAATATCTGTGTTTTGCAAGAAAATAAACGAAAACCACAGGTATTTTATATATGTTTCTTCGCAAAACAGACATTAAACAAATAAAAACAACATTATATATATTTTATTTGTTGACAACAAAGATTTGTGAAGATACGATGAGGATGTTAATGCTCTGACTGTAAGCGATACCTTTTGGAGTGGCGCCAGTACCGGTCGGCTGATATGCTCAGAGACCAGCTTGAGTTGCCAAAGACGGCATATAGCTTGAGGCTTGCGAAGAAGAACATTAATCCGAATAACACCGTTATAACAAATTGCCTGGGAGGCTGGTCAATCAATGAGTACTCATGTCTATTATGTTCCGTCCACCAACATTATGGGTAAAGGCTGTCTGAAGGATATTGGTCCTTACATTCAGGAATTGAATTTGAAGAAGGCGCTTGTGGTTACCGACAAATTTCTGGTCAAGAGCGGCATTGCCGGCAAATTGCTGGCTGTACTGGATGAAGCGGGGATTCAATATGCCCTCTATGATGAAGTCAAACCTAATCCAACGTGTAAAAATGTCCATGACGGTGTGGATTTTCTGAACGTTCAGGGCTGTGATTATCTGATCTCCATCGGCGGCGGCTCACCGCAGGATACTGCCAAAGCGATTGGAATTATTGCCACCAATGGCGGGCATATCAAGGAATACGAAGGTGTGCATATATCCAAACATAAATCTCTGCCAATCGTAGCTGTCAATACAACCGCCGGTACTTCTGCCGAAGTCACTATTAATTACGTAATTACCGATGAAGAACGCAAAGTGAAGATGGTTATGGTCGACAAAAACAGCATCGCTACCATTTCAGTGAATGATCCCGAGCTGATGATCGACAAACCGGCCGCGCTTACCGCCGCGACAGGAATGGATGCGCTCACCCATGCCATCGAAGCGCTGGTTACGCCTGGAGCCTATCCGGTAACTGATGCTACCGCACTGGCTGCGGTGGAGCTGATCTTCGCCAATCTGGCGCGGACCGTGAAGAACGGACATGATATTGAAGCGAGGGAGCAAATGGTCTATGCCATTTTCCTGGGCGGTCTGGCCTTCAATAATGCGGGTCTCGGCTACGTGCATGCGATGGCGCATCAGCTGGGCGGCGTATATGATCTTCCCCACGGTGTATGCAATGCAATGCTGCTGCCATATGTGGAAGAAGAAAATGCAAAACATGTACCAGAGAAATTCAGAAGTATTGCCAAAGCTATTGGACTGCAGGTTGAAGGCAAAACCGATCAGGAATGTGCGGCATTCGTTATTGAATCCATCAAGGCGCTGTCCAGGGAAGTGGGCATCCCGTCCAAATTGTCTGAGCTTGGCGTAGATGAAGTTGATCTGGATCTGCTCGCTGAGAACTCGATGAAGGATGCCTGCGCACCTGGTAATCCTTTTATACCTACCAAAGAAGAAGTAATTGCCCTGTTCCGCAAAATTCTCTAGTACAACATTTAGTAAGGAGAGCTTCTATGAACAAACATATCGCCGTCGATATTGGCGCCTCCAGCGGCCGGCTTGTGCTTGGGACCCTCAGGGATGGTATCCTGACTCTGGAAGAACTCCACCGGTTCAGTAATGGATTCACCGAGCACGAAGGCTCCTGCTTCTGGGACATTGATTATTTATTCGACCAGATTATTACGGGTCTACAGAAAGCCACGGCACACGGCATTACAGAGTGCACGTTAGGCATCGATACCTGGGCGGTGGATTATGTGCTCCTGGACGCGGAAGGCAGCCGCATCCAGGAGGTGTATGCGTACCGGGATTGCCGGACGGAAGGAATGATGGAGGAAGTGGCTGCGCTCATTCCGCCGGAGACGGTTTATGCCAAAACAGGGATTCAGCAATTAACCTTTAATACGCTATACCAACTGTATGCCCATGACCGAAATGAACGGGCCGCAGCAGAACAAATTCTGCTGGTGCCGGATTATCTCTACTATAGATTAGGCGGACGGAAGATCAATGAGGTGACCAATGCCTCGACCACTCAATTGCTAAATTTGCAGACTGGTGATTTTGACTCGGAACTGCTGTCCCTTTTACATTTGCGTAGAGAGCAGTTTGCTGTACTGACAGCTCCGGGTGAGAGCCTTGGTTATATCCGGGAGCAGCTTGTAAGCCGGTATAATCTGCCCCGGTGCCAACTGATTTGTGCAGCTACCCATGATACTGCATCTGCAGTGCTTGGTGTACCCGTGCAAAAGGGCCGATCATCAGCTTACATTAGCAGCGGTACCTGGTCGCTGCTGGGCGTGGAGCTTGACCAGCCGATTAACAATCCGCTAGCGATGGCAGCCAATTACACCAATGAATGGGGAGCCTTCGGCACCTACCGTTTCCTTAAAAACATCATGGGACTGTGGCTGATCCAGGAGGTGCGCAGATTGGACGGCGAACGCTACAGCTTCGCCGAGCTGGCCCGGCTTGCCGGGGAAGCCGAAGGCTTCCGCAGTCTGATTCCCTGCAACGATCCGCGGTTCCTGAATCCGGATCATATGATTGAGGAAATCCGTGCCGCTTGTGTGGAGAGCGGCCAGCCTGAGCCGCAGACACCGGGACAGCTTGCCCGCTGTATATTTGACAGCCTGGCCTTGTCTTACGGGAGTTATCTGCAGGAGCTTGAAGCTCTGACGGGAACGGCGGTTGAGGTGCTGCAAATCGTAGGCGGCGGTGCGAATAACGGACTGCTGTGCCAGCTGACCGCCAACGTTATCGGCAGGGAAGTGCTGGCGGGTCCGACAGAGTCGACAGCACTGGGGAATCTCGCGGTTCAGCTGATTCATGAGGGCAGTGTGGCCCATATAGCTGAAGCCAGAGAGATCATCGGGAACTCTTTTCCGATTGTATCTTATACCCCTCAACCGGTCCCTGAGCTGCAACATCTGCTGGAGCGCTGGGAGGCCCTTCGTGCACCCGATGTCCTTTAGGCAGTGCATGATCACCACATGACCGGTTTTTGTTTTCGAAGCCATTTTATATGAAGTGAAATCAGGGAGCGGATGCTCACAAAACTTTTAGGAGGTTACAGCATGGATCAGAGCATCATCAACAGTTATCACGAAGCCCAAAAATTATATGCAGCCCATGGAATCAACGTGGATGAGGTTTTGGAGAAGCTTGCACAGATCAAAATTTCACTCCACTGCTGGCAAGGGGACGACGTCAAAGGATTTCTATTCAAAGACAAGGAGCTGAGCGGGGGGATTGCTGTAACCGGCAGTTACCCTGGCCGTGCCGGTACACCGGATGAGCTGCGTAAGGATTTGGAAAAGGCCTTGTCGCTGATTCCGGGCAAACACAAGGTGAATCTGCATGCCATCTACGCTGATACGGATGAACAGGTGGATCTGGATGAGCTGGAACCGCGCCATTTTGCACCTTGGGTCGACTGGGCAAAGGAACAGGGGCTGGGTCTGGATTTCAATCCAACCTGCTTCTCCCATCCCAAAGCGGCAGACGGCTTCACCTTAAGCCACGCGGATGAGGAAATCCGCAGCTTCTGGATCAAGCACTGCAAGGCTTCGCGCAAGATTTCCGAATATTTTGGCCGCGAGCTAGGACAGACCTGTGTGACGAACTTCTGGGTACCGGACGGTTACAAGGATACTCCGGTAGACCGTCTGTCCCCGCGCATTCGGCTGAAGGAATCCCTCGATGAGGTATTCAGTGAAGAGATTGATCCTAAGTACAACATCGATGCGGTAGAGAGCAAGCTGTTCGGAATTGGTTCGGAGAGTTATGTGGTTGGATCTCATGAATTCTATATGGGCTATGGATTGACCCGCGGCAAGGCGATCTGCCTGGATGCCGGACATTTCCATCCGACAGAAGTGATCTCCAATAAATTGTCCTCCATTCTGATGTTCAGCGAACAACTTCTGCTGCATGTCAGCCGCCCGGTCCGCTGGGACAGCGACCATGTAGTCACTATGGATGATGAGCTGCTTGAAATCGCACGCGAGCTCGTTCGCGGGGATTTGCTGGGCCGCACGAATATCGGCCTGGATTTCTTTGACGGCAGCATCAATCATATCGCTGCATGGGTTATTGGCACACGCAATACCATCAAGGCGCTCTTGCGCGCCATGCTGGAGCCGGTGGCAGAGCTAAAGGCTATCGAGCTGGCAGGAGACTATACTTCCCGTCTGGCCCTGGTCGAAGAATTCAAGTCTTATCCATTCGGTGCTGTCTGGGATTATTACTGCGCTTCGCAGAATACACCTGTACGCGAACAATGGCTGGCTGAAGTGAAGAGCTATGAGCAGGAAGTGTTGTCTGCTAGATAACGGCTGATCCGAAGTTATGGGCTACGCTAGCAATGCATACAAAGGAGAGAAAACATATGAATACATCCGTAATTGAGTCCAAAGGCTATATTGCCGGTATAGAAGCACCGTTTATCCGGGAGATGTCGGAAATTACCCATCACATGTGGTCGCTCGGCTGGGATGAGCTGAACGGCGGTAACGTGAGTTACCTGCTGGATGAGGAAGAGGTAGCGAAATATATCAACATCCGTGAGTCTTTGCGGACGATTAAGCTGACTTTTCCGGTACAGGAGCTGGCTGGAAAATATTTTATCGTTACCGGTTCGGGCAAATACTTCCGCAATGTGATCAAGGATCCGGAAGCGAATCTCGGCGTCCTTCGTGTCAGTGATAGCGGAGAGAGTGTTGAAGTCCTGTGGGGCCTTCGTGACGGCGCAGTACCGACCAGTGAGCTGGCTTCGCATTTCATGAGCCATATTGAACGTCTGAAGGTCGATCCTACGCACCGCATTGTGCTGCATACTCATGCTACGAACGTCATCGCCATGACCTTCACCCATGATCTGGATGAGCTGAAATTCACCAAAACCCTCTGGGAAATGTGCACTGAATGTCTGGTTGTCTTCCCGGATGGTGTCAGTGTCATTCCTTGGATCGTTCCGGGCAGCAGTGAAATCGGCCGGGCTACCGCCGACAAAATGAAAGAATATCGCGTGGTGATCTGGCCACAGCACGGCATTTTTGTCACCGGTGCCACTATGGACGCTACCTTCGGGCTCGTGGAAACGATCGAAAAAGCGGCAATCGTCTATAACCTGATTGGCGGCAGAGAAATCAAACAGAAGATTACGGACCGGCAGCTGGCTGATTTGGCTGCAGCCTTCCGCGTAACGCCAAAAGCAGGAATATTAGAATTATAGAATTCTTATGAATCAGGGAGCTTTTCATTTTAACTGAAACTTGAACCGGTCACAAGCAGTGAACTCCTGTGGCCGGCTTTTTTTGTGTGCAGGGAATCCTGCAGGCACTCCGTTTGCTTTTAAGCATGACAAGAGGCATAATATGCTTACTTAAAATATAAGGATCAATACGTTCCACGCTATAATCATCCTTCTATTTCTCGCGGTAACTCTTCGTCCTTAACAAGACGGCGGGTTACCGCATGAGCAATTATATTAATTAACGGAGGCTGAATATGAACACTGATAAATTGTTTGCTCCTTTTCAAGCAGGAGGCTTGTCCCTCACCAATCGTATCGTAATGGCACCTATGACCCGCGTGTATTCGCCTAATGGCGTTCCTGGCGAAGATGTTGCTGCCTATTACCGCCGCCGTGCTGAAGGCGGAGTGGGCCTGATCATTACCGAAGGGACGGCGATCAACCATCCGTCAGCGGTCAGCCACCAGAATATCCCGAACTTTCATGGTGAAGCCTCTCTTAAAGGCTGGGCAAAAGTGGTGGAAGAGGTTCATGCCGCTGGCGGCAAGATCGTTCCCCAACTCTGGCATGTCGGCATGGCCCGCTCCGTTGGCCAATTACCAAATGTAGATGCACTGCCGGTTGGCCCTTCCGGACTGGACTTGGCCGGTGAGCAGATTACGGAACCTATGACTAAGCAGGAAATTGACGGGATTGTGGCTGCCTTCGCCCGGGCTGCTGCTGATGCCCAAGCAGCAGGCTTTGACGGAATTGAGCTGCATGGTGCACACGGCTACCTGATAGACCAATTTTTCTGGGAAAAAACCAACAAACGGACGGATGAGTACGGCGGCGATCTGGAAGCACGGACGACATTTGCCGTTGAAATCATCGATGCCTGCCGTCGTGCGGTCGGTCCGGATTTCCCAATCATTCTCCGTTTTTCGCAGTGGAAGAGCGGGGACTACTCCGCCAAGCTGGCGCAGACACCGGATGAGCTTGCCCGTTTTCTCACTCCGCTCAGCAATGCCGGTGTGGATATTTTCCACTGCTCGACGCGCCGCTTCTGGCTGCCGGAATTTGAGGGCTCCGAGCTGAATCTGGCGGGCTGGACGAAGAAAATCACCGGGAAACCAACAATTACTGTTGGTTCTGTAGGTTTGAACAGTGAGTTTGTAACCGCAGTTACCGAAAAAAATGATGAAGATAATATCGAACGTCTGCTGGAGAAATTGGAAAATGCTGAGTTCGATCTAGTGGCCGTCGGCAGAGCTCTTATCAGTGATCCTGCCTGGCCTGCAAAGGTACAGAGCGGCAGAACAGACGAGATTATTGCTTTTACTTCCGAAGCGACGAAGACTCTATATTAAAGTGATTAGGATATACTGAATATGTAGCCGCCCTGGTCAGGGCGGTTTTTTCTGTTAAAAGATAAGAATTTATATGTTTCACGCTATAAATTATCCTTCTCTTTCTCGCTGAAACGGTGCCGTCCTTAAAAAAGGACGGCGAAGCCGTTTCCACTTGGCCCGCTGATTACCGGAATGGATGATTTATGCTATAATTTTTACTTGAGCATTACCATATCAGCCTTGCAGATGGTGTAGGGCTTCATGAATAAAGGACGTGAAACCATGACAATAGGGAATAACTCACCGGACTTAAAATCCGGCAAGGGTGGTTCGAAGGATTACTCGAAATATTTTGATTTTTCTGATGCCAAAGTCATCAGTGAAGAAGAAGGCAAAACAACTTACCGGATCAAGGGCCGTACTGTTCAGATCAATTCCAACCCGGATTACAAGGAAGGCAAACGCCGGGGCAAGCAGGAAATTGAAGTCATTGACTTCGAGAACACGGAAACGAACCAGATTATGGAAGAATTCAGAGAGATCAACCGGCACAAGCAGCATTATTACTCCATAGCCACCTACGGCTGCCAGATGAATGAGCATGACACTGAAACGATGAAGGGGCTCCTGGAGCAGATGGGTTACCTCGGCACCGAGGACCGTAATCTGGCGGATATCATTCTGCTGAACACCTGCGCCATCCGGGAGAATGCGGAAGATAAGGTATTCGGCGAGCTTGGACACCTGAAGAATCTGAAGCTGGAGAAACCGGGTCTCTTGCTTGGTGTCTGCGGCTGCATGTCGCAGGAGGAAGGTGTGGTCAACCGGATAATGTCCAAGCATGGATTTGTGGATATGATTTTCGGTACCCATAACATCCACCGCCTGCCGCAGCTTGTTAAGGAAGCGTACTTTAGTAAAGAACTTGTCGTAGAGGTCTGGTCCAAGGAAGGCGACATTATTGAGAACCTTCCCAAGAAGCGGGAGGGCATGCGTGCTTGGGTGAACATCATGTATGGCTGCGACAAGTTCTGTACCTATTGCATTGTACCGTTTACGCGGGGCAAGGAGCGCAGCCGCCGTCCTGAAGATGTAATCGGTGAGATGCGGGAGCTGGCACGGCAAGGTTTTAAGGAAGTAACATTGCTGGGCCAGAATGTTAATGCCTACGGCAAGGATTTTACCGATATAGACTATACATTCGGGGACCTGATGGATGATATGCGGAAGATCGATATTCCTCGCATCCGCTTCATGACATCGCACCCCCGCGATTTTGACGATAAATTAATTGAAGTGCTCGGCAAAGGCGGGAATCTGACAGAGCATATCCATCTGCCGGTACAGTCGGGAAGTACCGAGGTGCTGAAAAAAATGAGCCGGAAATACAGCCGCGAAACGTATCTGGAGCTTGTCCGGAAAATCAAGGCCAGCGTGCCGAATGCCGTGCTGACTACGGATATTATTGTCGGCTTCCCTGGTGAGACCGAAGAGCAGTTCGGGGATACACTGTCCCTGGTGCGCGAAGTGGGCTATGATATGGCATATACTTTCATTTATTCTCCGCGGGAAGGAACACCGGCAGCTTCCATGGAGGACAATGTAACGCCTGAGGTGAAGAGTGAACGCCTGCAGCGGTTGAATGATCTGATCAAGGAGCAGAGCCGGGACAGCAATGACCGGATGCTTGGCGAGATCGTCGAGGTGCTGGTGGAAGGCGAGAGCAAGAACAATTCGAATGTGCTGTCCGGACGCAGCCGCGCCAACAAACTGGTGCATTTTGAAGGGCCGAAGGAATGGATCGGAACCTTTGTTCACGTTAGAATTACCGATACGAAGACATGGTACATCAAAGGGGATTGTGTAGCTGAAGCTGCGGCAATTCTATAATTATAGAGGAATGGGGCGATAGTAATGAGCCAGGAAGAACCGCGTGTGAACCAATACGGAATGAACACCTACAATACCCGTGACCTGATTGTGCGAGAGGATATTATGGGCAAAGCCAAGGAGCTTGCCTCGCTCATTTCCACCAGTGAAGAAGTAAAGCATTTCCAGCAGGCTGAGCAGAAGATACAGAATCATGAACGGGTGCAAAGCCTCATCGCTACAATCAAGAAGAAGCAGAAAGAGATTGTGGCTTTTGAAAGCTTCAAGAACAAGGAAATGGTTGCCAAAATCGAACGCGAAATTGAAGTCCTGCAGGATGAGATCGACGGAATTCCGGTCGTGAATGAGTTCCAGCAAAGCCAGAGCGACATTAACTATCTGCTGCAGCTCGTCATTTCTGTGATCCGGGACACCGTTTCAGAGAAAATCAATGTAGAAGCGGGTACCGAAGCACCTCCTTCGACCTGTGGTGACTAAATCAAGAATAGACCACTTATTAAATAAGCTGCGGCAAAGGATGATTCATTGTGAGTGAGAACGGGGAACAAACCTATAACGTCAAAAAATACCGCACACCGGACGGCGTTCCGGCCGATATTGTCATGTTTACCCTGACCAAACGCGAGCGGAAGACCGTGACCAAGACGCTTCCGCTACGTGAACTAAAGGTCATGCTCGTGAAACGCAAAAAATGGCCGTGTGCCGGGATGTGGGCGCTGCCGGGCGGCTTTTGCCAGGAAGATGAGTCTATCTATGATGCCGCGACCCGTGAGCTGAAGGAAGAAACCGGTGTAGACGGCGGACATTTGGAATATCTGGGTGTCTACAGCAAGCCCGGACGCGATCCGCGCGGATGGATCATCAGCCATGCTTTCTTTGCGCTGGTGGAAGAATGGATGCTGGAGCATAGACAAGCTTCCGATGATGCGGATGAGGTTGGGCTGTTCACGCTGCAGGAAGCGCTTGAGGAGCTTGAGCTTGCTTTTGACCATCATGACATTATTTCGGATGCCTATTTGCGGATTCAGCAGCAAATGCTGCAGACGACGATTGCCAGGCAGTTTCTGCCGCGTCACTTCACACTAAGTGAACTGTATCAGGTGATCCAGACTGTCGTTCCTGAATTCAAAGAGCCCAATTTTATCCGCAAAATCACTTCAACCCGCAGCCGTCAGGGCATATTAAAAGAAGTACGGGATGAAGCCGGCAATCCGGTCAGCTCCAACCAGTATTC
Source organism: Paenibacillus sp. P32E (assembly GCF_001909085.1). Taxonomy (NCBI): domain Bacteria; kingdom Bacillati; phylum Bacillota; class Bacilli; order Caryophanales; family Paenibacillaceae; genus Paenibacillus; species Paenibacillus sp. P32E. The sequence goes on from NZ_LVYY01000017.1 coordinate 49,330, forward strand.
GCAGCGTCCGGCTCAGCTCTACATGTTCACGGATCATGAGCCTTTGTTATCAATCTATACCTAGGAGGGATAGGGAAATGAGAGCCTTGATCGTAATTGACTTCACCAATGATTTTGTGGACGGCAGTCTGCCCGTGGGGCAGCCCGGTATGGATATCGCACCACGGATCAGTGAGCTTACACAGATGTTTGTGGATAATGGGGATTACGTGGTGATGGCTGTCGATCTGCATGAGGAGAATGATCCCTATCATCCGGAGAGCAAGCTGTTTCCGCCGCATAATCTGCGGGGTACCGGGGGGCGTGAGCTATACGGCAGTCTGAAAGACGTATACGATCAGAATCAGGAATTAATATACTGGATGGACAAAACGCGTTACAGCGCCTTTTGCGGTACGGATCTCGAACAGAAGCTGCGTGAACGGGGGATTACCGAACTGCACCTGACCGGAGTATGTACAGATATCTGTGTCCTGCATACGGCAGTGGATGCCTATAACAAGGGCTTCAGTATTGTCGTTCACAAGGATGCGGTGGCCAGCTTCAATCCGGAAGGGCATGCCTGGGCGCTTGGACATTTCAGCGGAAGCCTCGGAGCGAACGTAGTGGCAGCAGAATAACCGCTTATTCACCATCTATAGAAAGCACCAGCGAAAAGCTAGGAGATGAGGATTTTGAGGAGAGAACTTGCTCTACATACAGACAAATATCAAATCAATATGATGTACGCCCATTGGGTGAACGGAAGCCATAAGCGCCGGGCGGTGTTTGAAGCCTATTTCCGCAAGCTTCCTTTCGGTAACGGCTTTGCCGTATTCGCCGGGCTGGAGCGTATAACCCAGTATATCGCCGAGTTGCGTTTTACGGAGGATGATATCCGCTACCTGTCGGAGCAGGAAGAGAATTATGCACCTGCTTTTCTCGAAGAGCTGCTGCAGTTCCATTTCCAGGGCAGCATACATTCCATGAAGGAGGGTGCCCTGGTTTTCCCGGATGAGCCTCTTGTCCGCGTCGAGGGGACGATCATGGAGGCGCAACTGGTAGAAACAGCTATTCTGAACTTTATGAACTACCAGACTCTGATTGCCACAAAGGCCTCGCGGATTAAGCAGGTGGCTCCGAAGGATACCCTGCTGGAGTTCGGCACACGGCGTGCGCAGGAAGCAGATGCAGCTGTATGGGGCGCACGGGCAGCTTATATCGGGGGCTTCCATGCAACCTCGAATATGCTGGCCGGCAAGAAGTTCGGTATTCCCACAAAGGGAACCCATGCCCATTCCTGGGTACAGAGCTTTGCCAGCGAGCAGGAAGCCTTCGATGCTTATGCCAAGGTGATGCCAGATGGCGTTACTTTGCTGGTGGATACGTTCGATACGCTGCGCAGCGGTGTGCCGCATGCGATCAATACGGCTAAGAAGCTGGAAGCGGCAGGCAAGCGGATGAATGGCATCCGGCTGGACAGCGGTGACTTGGCTTATTTGTCCATCCAGGCGCGCAAAATGCTGGATGAAGCCGGACTGGACTACGTGAAGATCGTAGCCTCCAATGATCTGGATGAAAATACGATTATGAACCTGAAATCTCAGGGAGCGGCCATTGATACTTGGGGTGTCGGCACACAACTCATCACGGCTTCGGATCAGCCATCCTTGGGCGGTGTATACAAACTTGTCGAAATTGAATCGCCTTCCGGTGAAATGGTCCCGACGATCAAGATTTCATCCAACCCGGAGAAAGTATCCACACCAGGCAAAAAAGAAGTTTTCCGGATCATTGGGCCCAAAGGCAAAGCTCTTGCTGACTATATCAGCTTCCCCGGGGAGAAAGAGCCGCAGAGCGGTGCCCGCCTGAAGCTGTTCAACCCGCTGCATCCCTATCTGCAGAAGTATGTGGAGAAATATAAGGCCATGCCGATGCTTGAGCCGATCTTTGTGAACGGGTTCCAGGCCTACACCTTGCCGGATCTGGATGAAATCCGGCGCTATCATCAGGAACAGATTGATTTATTCTGGCCGGAGTATCTCCGCAAGCTGAATCCCGAAGTATACCGCGTGAATCTCAGTGAGCAGGTATGGACCCGCAAGCAGCAGCTGATTGCGGAGCATTTGATGCCGGACCCGAATGATGAATTGAGCTAATATCCAAAAGTGAGAGATGACGGCGAGGCCGTTCCTGCAGTGGAGCTTCTGCTGTGGAACGGCCTTTTTGTATATGTAGAAAAGCAGTTTCCCTACAGTTCAGCTATCCACACTTTACCTGGTAAATTTATTCCATAGGACAATCTGCCTATTTACATCAGAGGATTGGAATAATATATTAATTATGTTCTTATTTTCAAATTATCAGATGGTTGGAGTTTTATTTTTTGCCGCAAAAGTTAAAGCGCTTTAACTTTTGCGTCCCGGAAGCTGATGTTTTCTAGGCTGCCAGGGAGGTGATGGTCCAGTCTGTATGGTATTTGGTCCGAAAAGTTTCTTACTCACGGGTATGCTTCCAAGGCGTGTTTTACACAAAGCTTATTGATGAAGCCGATGTCTACCAAACTTTGAGGAGTGATTGTTGATGGAAAATCAAGGGAAGCGCAGGTTGCACTGGAAATCGCTTGTATTGTTATGTCTGGCCATATTTATTCTGCCTGCAGGCTCTGCTTTTGCAGCGGTCAACAAACCGTTTCCACAGCATACTACGTATACTAGCGGGACGATCAAACCGAATAATGTAACTCAAACCGTGATGGACAATGCCGTGAAGACCAAATGGGACGCATGGAAAGCAGCATATCTCAAGCCGGCCGGTACGGGTAAATATTATGTCAAATATAACTCGGACGGGGAAACAGTATCAGAGGCGCATGGTTATGGCATGCTGTTCACGGTACTGATGGCTGGCTACGACAGCAACGCCCAGACATACTATAACGGGCTCTATAACTATTACACTGCGCATCCGAGTGCCATCAACCCGTATTTAATGTCCTGGAAACAAAACAGCAGCTTCCAGAATATTGAAGGCGAGGACTCCGCAACAGATGGTGACATGGACATTGCATTTTCACTTCTGCTCGCCCATAAGCAGTGGGGAAGCAGTGGCACGGTCAACTATCTACAGGCGGCTAATCAGATTATTGGCGCCATTATGGATAACGAAATTAATCAGACCCAGTGGACGATCCGGCTTGGGGATTGGGCCAATAGCGGTACGTATAATACGGCCACACGTCCTTCGGACTTCATGCTGAATCATTTAAAAGCCTTCCAGGCCGCGACGGGAGATTCGCGTTGGCAGAACGTAACAGACAAAACCTATACCATTATTAATAGCCTTTACACTGGATACAGTCCGAGCACCGGTCTTTTGCCTGACTTCGTCGTGTATTCCGGGGGCGTCTACAAACCGGCGGCAGGGGGCTTCCTGGAAGATGCGAATGACGGGAATTATAATTATAACTCCTGCCGCACACCATGGCGGATTACAACGGATTATCTGCTCACCGGAGATACCCGCGCCCTGAATCCATTGAACCAGCTCAACAGCTGGATCAAAACGAAGGTCAGCAGCACTCCGGGCAATATCAAGGACGGTTACAAGCTGAACGGGTCAACATTCGGAAGCTATAACAGCGGCGCTTTTTATGCTCCTTTTGGCGTAAGCGCAATGACCTCCTCAGCCAATCAGTCCTGGCTCAATTCTCTCTGGAGTCATACCTCTGGCAGCGCAGCGGAAGATTATTACGAAGACAGCATCAAGCTGTTCTCCATGATTGTGATGTCCGGTAACTGGTGGACCTACTAAACTATACGTGTCACAAATGAAGCATAGGCCTATCCGTCAACGGATGGGCTTTTTTTGTATATATGAAAAATGATGGGTCCCGAAGGAATGGGATGAATTTACTCCACTAAAATAAATCGTTATGGAGATATTAATATGCGGGGAACAATTTTTAAGGAGGGTTATAAATGAAAAAGATCTCAATAGCGATTATGTCAGTATGTCTTATGCTATCTACTGCTTCTGCGGTACAAGCATCACCTAGTGAGACTCAACACGAAAAGAAAATGCATATGCAACAACATGAGACTAAAGGAATCAAAGCAAAAAGCATGAAAGAGAAAAGCATGAAAGAGAAAAGCATGAAAGAGAAAAGCATGAAAGAGAAAAGCATGAAGGAGAAAAGCATGAAGGAGAAAAGCATGAAGGCAAAAAGCATGGAAGCCAAAGGAATAAAAATAAAAGCAACCAAGCTGCCAAAATCCGGTTTTGGCGGTGCCAGTGAGCAAATGGAATAGGAGGACGAAAGAGGGCGGATCACTTCCCCCTCTTTCTTTTCTAAACATGAGAAAATGGGCTGCTTTATTTTTTGTGATATTCATTTGCATTAGTCTTGCCGGTTGCTTGGACAACCACTCCGGCAACCATGAGAAAGCGGAAACCTTAATCCCCGAAGCTTCCCCGGCTCCTTCAGAAAAGCCGAAGATTTTGGAGGTCAAGAAGTCTGGAGTTCCTCCGGAGAAATTTTTGCCGGATATCATAGAAATTCCCTCCATTTCAGTTAAGGCAGTAATCAAGCCTGTTACCATCCTTGCTAATGGGCAAATGGACGTGCCTAAGAACACGGGTGTGACGGGAATACTATATCCCGGAATTTTACCCGGGGAAAAGGGAAATGTTATTATCGATGGACATGTGGATAGCTATACTGGGCCGGCGGTTTTTTACAAGCTGAAAAAACTGAAGCAGGGGGATCTGATTATTGTCTCTGACCAGCTGAAACACAGGTTAACTTACACTGTCGAATCAGCAGAGGTTTTTACCCCGGCAGAAGCACCAGTGGAGCGGATATTTGGGAAAACCGATGAATACCGCATGAATCTGATCACCTGTACAGGAAGATATAGCAGAAAGAAAAAGGAACATGAACAAAGATTAGTCATTTTTGCGAAGATAGGTGAGAAACTATGAAACAGTTCATAAGAAAGATGTATATCTGTGCTGCCGCAGGCATTATTTTTGCGGCCACATTGTTTTTTCCGTTACCCGGTGCAAAGGCTGAATCGGACAAGCATGAAATTGAAGCGGAGCTGAACGAAATGTTCAAGGCCCGGGCGGAGGCATTAATTCATCCGCGCCCGGAGTCCATCAATAAATATTACCTTCCGGAAAAAGCTAGCCAAATGGCACTGCAGCATGAGCATTTGCGGGAAGAGTATGTAAACAAGTGGGCGGAGAAAAGGGCGTTGAAGTTGACGAGCTCAGAGTCCAGTATTCGTATTATCCGTCAGAGCATTGTTGAGGATAAGGCCCGAATCTCCTTGGTGCAATCTCATAAAGTAGGATATGTATATATCAATAAAGTCATGCAGGAGCAAGTCTTCGGTGTTGGAACGAGGCACTTTCTCACATTAAAGAAAAGTGAAGGCCGTTGGAAGATCGCCCGGGAATGGTACCTCGATCCGCTGGATGAGAACCCTGCCAAAATTGCTGATGGACCTGAGGGCATAGCCCCAGCAGTTCGGGCAAAGTCCGAACCTACAGACGGACAAAAGTATAAGCGGAAACGGGCTGTACATTATGCCAATAAATACGCTGGTGCTGCGTGGGGAGCAGGGAATAAGCATCATTATAATAAAAAATACCTGGATTACACGGGTAAGGGCGGAGACTGTACCAATTTTGCTTCACAAGTAATAGGTGACCCAGAGGAAGGAGGGGGGTTGAACATGGCGGGAGGTTGGCGTTATTTTCAGAATTCAGGAGGAACGCAAACCTGGGTACAGACGGATGCCTTTAGTAATTACTTAACTAGATCCGGTTATGGAACTCTGATTGCCAAAGGCGATTACCATCATATCGTCACTCCTTCGCAAAAATACCCCGGGGGAGCCATTTCTCAGCTGCAGGCTGGTGATCTTATAGGCTATATATTGCGGCATAACGATACGGACCACTTTTCTGTTGTAGTCGGGTTTGATGATTATGGCTACCCTTTGGTCAATTCGCACACCGCAGACCGGTATCGTGTCCCTTTTGATTTAGGGTGGGATCGGGATACCAAATATCAGTTATTTCATATCAAAGATTGAGTAAGTTAATGCTTGTCAGCATATCGCGGGTTCACAGTCATAAATATAGAGATAAGAATCTATATTTATGCTGGAGGGAATCATGGGGATACCGCGGCTTCTCAATCAATTCATGATCAGAGCCGGTGCCATGTTCATAGTGAAATTGATTGGACTGGCTGGCCGTGTGATCCTTACAAGAATCGTTGGTGCTGAGGGAATAGGACTGTACCAAATTGCCTATTCCTTTTACGGCTTCATTTTGATGCTTACCAGCGGTCTACCAACGACGCTTGCAATTGCAACAGCTAAAGCACCTAAGCAGGGTTGGAGGATTTTTAAGGTAGTGTTCCTCTGTCTCGTTCTTTCCGGTTGCGTTCTTGGTCTGAGCATTTTTAAGAATTCAGCCACTATTGGTCAGTTGCTTGGAAACCCTGGATTAGCATATGCAATTCGAAGCCTTGCTCCATCCTTGTGGATAGTTCCCCTTCTCGGATTAATAAGAGGATACTTGCAAGGGTTGAAACAAGTCGGGATCATCGCCCTGTCTGAGATCGCTGAGCAGGCATTCAGAACTGTATTCATGCTGTTGATTGTTGGACAGCTACTGTCGCTCGGTGTAGAACGGGCAGTTGGATATGGACTATACGGTACTTTTTTAGGGGCGTTCCTCTCCTTCATTATATTGACTGTATGCATTTCTCTTAAAAAAGCAGAGTTCCCCCTTAGCAGGGCTCCAGATCAATTATTAACAACGTCCTGGTTTGTGAACACTTCGTTAGCGATCTCAGCTACCCGCCTGTTAATTCCATTTTCAGAATTCCTTGACGCTCTTATTATTCCCGATCGTCTGGTTGCAGCGGGAAACACTGCTTCTGAAGGTACCGCTATATACGGAGTTATTTATGGAATGGCTGTTATTGTGGTTTATGCGCCTACGTTGTTTATTGGAGCATTGAGTCATATCTTAACCAGTCAAATTGTTGCCGAATGGCAGCAGGGTAACCAGAGAAAATTCAATAGTCTCTGTAATACAGCCATATGCACATGTTGGTTATGGGGAGGACTAACGAGTTTGTTTTTGTTTTTCTACTCGGACGAGTTATCTTATTACATCTTTCATAGTGATAGCGCAAGTAATATGATTAGATATCTATCCCCAATTCCGCTTATCGTTGGTTTTCGGGAGATTTCCACCAGTATTTTGTGGGCGCAGGATAACCGGAAGAATCCTTTCATGGGGATACTTACTGGAATTGTATGTTCAATCATGGTCCAATATTTTTTGGTGGCAATCCCTGGTTATGAATATAAGGGGGCTGCTCTTGCAATTCTGTTGCTTGAAACAATGGCTTCTATTTGGAATATTAAAGTGTTATTCTTCTCAAAAGTGAACTTAAAGAGGGTAGTAAAACCTTTGCTATGTGATTTAACGTTCGGGATTTGCATACTTCTAGGAATGGCCCTTTCGACTCCCCCCTCAGAAAACATTATCAGTCTGTGGCGATTTTTATGTATCGGCGCTTTATTTTTTGCGGTTACAGGGGGGTATATTTATTTGCGCTGTATACGGAAATTTCTGTGATATTAAAATCAAGTGAATACACAAACATTGTCCCGTCAGTGATTTTATGCTGGCGGGCTTTTTTGTGCATTATAGTTTGGTTATGAGACACTAACGGAATGCGTTAAAAAGGCGGAAAAAGGAATCGAAACACATCCGTGATAACGGGTTTTTTAAGAAAATTAGTGACAATATTCGAACGCAAAAAAAACCGCCTGTAAAAGGAATAAAGATCATTGACGATGTTGCTCATACTATGATCCGATCATGTTTTATGTGACATTTTTAACATCTTAATTTTTAATTTTATTGCTAAATTAAGGGTGACATAGGTTCCACATTCGACTTGGGAAGTCAGGATTAACACACAATATTCACATTTTGTCGTTTTTATGGCAGATTATCTTCTATTAAAGTAACACAGCACTGTCGCGTATAAAGAAATCGATTGAAATCCATAAATTATTGTGATTCCTGAGGCGTGGAAAATGCAAGATATGTCACTTCGCGACTTGCAAAATCAAGTTACAATCGTTGAAAAAGTCAAAAGGATGTTATTCTACTTGACACTAAGAAAGGGGTTATGTCGGTGGTACAATTACCTATCGTTAACGATCTCGGATTTTTTGAGATTCGTCTGGAGTCCATTGGAGGCTTAGGTGCGAACCTGGCGGGCAAAATGCTCGCAGAAGCAGGGGTGGTCGGAGCGGGCCTTAATGGTGTCAGCTTCTCATCTTACGGCTCGGAGAAGAAGGGGTCTGCTGTTAAGGCGCATATCCGTTTCTGTGATCTGAACACACCTATCCGCGACACCTCTCCTGTGGAACGTCCACATGTTGTGGGTGTATTCCATGAAGCGCTGGCCAAGACAGTCAACGTGACCAGTGGTATTCATGAGCAGAGCACCGTACTCGTGAATTCGGCCAAATCGCCGGAGGAGCTGAAAGAGCTCCTGAAGATGAAAGCCGGAACCATTGCCGTAATTGATGCAACAAGTATTGCACTGAAAGAGAAGAATCGCGTGAATATGGCAATGTTGGGTGCGTTGTTCCGGCTTTGTCCATTTCTTGATACCGCAACGATGAAGGATGTTATTGAGAAGTCCCTTGGCAAAAAATATCCCCAGGCTGTCGAGTCAGCCATCACAACATTTGACCGCGGTTATAATGAAGTGAAGTTTATGCAATTTGAGCTGGCTGCAGGGGATAGCATGCCTGAATATGTCCGTTCCGATATTGGAGTTCTGGGTTATGATACACAGCCGATTGGCGGATCTATTATTAATCCAGGGAGCACCTTCCTGAAAAATTTGAGTATTTCCCGCTCCGGTATGATCCCGGCGTATGAGAACGAAGCGTGCATCCACTGTGCTCAGTGCGATACGGTATGTCCGGATCAGTGCTTTGTATGGGAAGAACGGATTGACCGCAAGGGCCGTTCACAAATGTTCCTGACGGGTATCGATTATCAATATTGCAAGGGTTGCCTGAAATGTGTCGATGCCTGTCCGACATCCGCACTGTCAAGCCAGCGTGAGAAGGAAGGCTATGCGGACACCCACACAGTGCATCACCAATTTGATCTGATTACACAGGTCTAATCCTTGGAAGAAAGGTGGAATGAATAATGGCTATTGATTATGAACAAGAAGTAGGCTCCACCAAAGTGGAGCAGAAATTCCTATATGAATCCGGTAATGAAATGGCTGCATATGCTGCTCATCAGATCAACTATCACGTGATGGGCTATTTTCCGATTTCGCCATCTACTGAAGTGGCCCAGTTCCTGGATACTATGAAAGCCAGCGGACAGCACGACATCATGCTTGTACCTTCCGATGGTGAGCATAGCTCTGCGGGGATCTGTTACGGCGCATCAACTGCAGGCGGACGCGTATTCAACGCAACCAGTGCCCAAGGCTATATGTTCATGCTGGAGCAATTACCTGTACAAGCAGGTACGCGCATGCCTATGGTCATGAACCTGATCTGCCGCTCGATCTCCGGTCCCCTTAATATTCACGGTGACCACTCCGATCTATATTTTGCCCTCAATACCGGCTGGCCGATTCTGATGTGTCGTGATCCTCAATCTGTCTACGACATGAATCTGATGGCCCTGAAGCTGGCTGAACACGCCAAGGTCCGACTTCCGGTAATGGTCGCATCTGACGGCTATTTCACATCTCACCAGAAGCGGCGCGTGCAAGCCTTTGCCCATCGGGAGGATGTTCACAAGTTTGTTGGCGAACAGCCCCCAGCGGGCTTCACAGACACCTTGGACCGCAACAATCCAGTTACCGTAGGACCGTACATGAACGAACCGGATTATATTAATAACCGTTATCAGCAATCTGTTGCGATGTACAATGCCGGAGAGGTATTCGAAGAGATTGCCCAGGAATTCGCTGAGCTGACCGGACGACACTATCCGATGATCGAGCAGTACCGGATGGAAGATGCCGATGTTGCCGTGTTCCTGATGAACTCCGCCTCGGAGATCATCAAGGATGTTGTGGACCAGCTTCGCCTCCAGGGGATCAAAGCCGGAGCCATCTCTCCGAACATGATCCGCCCTTTCCCGCAGAAGCAAATCGCTGAAGCGCTGAAGAATGTGAAGGCCATTACGGTCGGTGACCGTGCGGATTCCGTCGGCGGACATGGCGGCAACATGGTTAACGAGATCAAGGCAGCGCTGTTCACTTACGGAAATACAACCACCAAAGTAATCAGCCGGATTTATGGACTGGGAGGCAAGGACTTCTATGCCGAAGACGGACATCATTTCTTCCAATTGGCAATAGATGCAGTTGTTGCTGACCGTGTGGAAATTCCGTTTGATTACTATGGCCACAATCCTGGAACGCCGGACAAAGCGCCGAAGCGTCTGCTGAAGCCGATGAGTTTTGAATCACTGAAGACAGGTCTTATCACCGTGAAGCAGAACGAAGAGACAGGTAAGCTTAGTGTGAAGGTTCCGCCAATCCGCAGCCTGATGAAGAAACCGAGACGGCTATCACCGGGACACGGCGCATGTCCGGGCTGTGGTATTTTCTCAGGTCTGGAGCTGTTCTTCAAAGGAATTGAAGGGGATATTGTTGCCCTGTATCACACGGGCTGTGCAATGGTCACAACGACCGGTTATCCTTATTCAGCTCATAAATCGACGTTCATCCACAACCTGTTCCAGAATGGTGCAGCTACATTGTCTGGTGTCGTGGAGATGTTCTGGGAACGCAAACGCCGCGGAGAACTGGATGGATTGGGAATACAGGAAGACTTTACCTTTGTCATGGTAACTGGTGACGGGGGCATGGATATCGGCATGGGTCCGGCTATCGGTGCTGCACTACGCGGTCACAAGATGATTATTGTTGAGTACGATAACGAGGGATACATGAATACAGGCGCCCAACAGTCGTATTCCACACCACTCGGCCACCGGACTTCGACTTCAAGCATCGGCAAAACACAGCAGGGTAAAGTAACCCAGCATAAGGATACCGCTCAGATTATGGCAGCCACCAACATCCCTTATGTTTTTACCGGTTGTGAGGCTTACCCGCAGGATCTGCTTAAGAAGGCGGCCAAAGCCCAGTGGTATGCCCAGAATGAGGGTCTGGTCTATGGCAAGATTCTTATTGCATGTCCGCTGAACTGGATGAGTGAAGACAAGGACGGTACGAATATTGTATCGCTGGCAGTGGAATCCTGCTTCTTCCCGCTCTATGAAGTAGAGCAGGGCACGACGACGATTACGTACAATCCGGAAGAGAAAGACAAGCGCGTGGATGTTGCTGCATGGCTGAAAACAATGGGCAAAACGCGTCATCTTCTCAAGCCCGAAAACGAACCGGCGCTGCGCGCCTTCGAGGGTGAAGTACAGCGTCGCTGGAACCGTCTCAAAGCCAAACACGAGCACCCGGATTTATAGGACGAATAACATCTGTACTCATCAATAAATAGACGGGCCTGGCAGAATTGATCTGCCGGGCTTTTTTATGTCAAAACCTCACGAAAAAAACTATTTAATAAAACACTTTTATAAAGTATTATAATAAGTGGGGTGAACAGTAATGATGAATATCGGAGGAAACGCTCTGGTTATTAAGGAAGTGAATATCAACCTGGTGCGGCGTGTTCTGAAGGAATGTAAACAAGCCACCAAACGGCAGATTGCTGAGGGAACAGGCCTGAGCATCGTTACAGTCGGTACAGTGCTTGAAATTTTAATCCAGCATAGCGAGGTGGTGGAGGCGGGGCGAATTTCATCCAGTGGGGGAAGACCTGCCCAGCAGTACATATACAATGATGAGCATGCCTTGGCATTGATCCTGTTCCCATTTGAAGAGCTTGGAGGGATCAGTATCCGCTGCACCGTGGTTACACTCTTTGGGCGTTGTCTGCATGAGGCGAGCATACCTGTGCAAAAGGTTGATCTGATCTGCTTCGAAGTCATCATTGATGAAGTGTTGAAGCGGTTTCCCGCTATAGGGGCGATTGGTTTTGGACTGCCGGGTGCAGAAGCAGATGGAAGACTGGTGGTATCAGATTATGATACACTGCGCGGTATCCCAGTAGCGGAACATTTCAGACAGCGTTACCAGAAGCAGGTAATTATCGAGAATGATGTCAACGCTGCGGCAATCGGAAACTACAGCAGAACTGAGATGGAGACAGACGCTCCAGCAATCTATTTATACTTTCCTGACCGTTTTCCGCCAGGGGCTGGGATTATTATGAACGGCAGACTTCAGAAAGGGAAAAGTGGTTTTGCCGGGGAAGTGGCCAATATCCCTTTGGGTATTGCCTGGGGCAGCAGTGAATGGCAGTCCTCACCGGAGAAGCTGACTTACGCCATTTCCAGGCTGGTGTCTGCGGTCAGCAGTGTACTAAACCCGGGGTCGGTGGTACTATACGGCAGCTTTTTACAGGAGGGACATCTGATTGGTATTACGGAACAATGTGCAGAGTTGCTGCCGCCTGGTGCGGTTCCTCATATTGTGCTCAGTATGGATTTCGCTGGAGATTATTTGCAAGGAATGATCGTTTCAACACTATCAACCCTGGAGACAGGGCTGCAATTGACCAAATCTGGAGTATAGGCGGTTGACTTCCATGTCTACTATTTTTCTCATTATTATTTATTTGGCTTTTATCAGTCTTGGCTTGCCGGATTCGATGCTTGGAGCGGCTTGGCCGATGATGCGTCCCGATTTCGCAGCACCGGTGGATGTTGCGGGACTACTCTCCATGATCGTTGTCGCGGGTACAATCATCTCTAGTCTGGCTAGTGGGATGGTGCTGCAGAAGCTGGGCACGGGGAAAGTTACTTTTATCAGCGTTGCTGTGACTGCACTCGCCTTACTCGGCTTTTCGTACTCGCCTTCGATCATCTGGCTGGCTGTGTTATGCCTTCCGCTTGGACTCGGTGCTGGCTCCATTGATGCCGGGCTGAATAATTATGTAGCAACCCACTACAAAGCCCACCACATGAGCTGGCTTCACTGCTTCTGGGGTGTAGGCGCTATGCTTGGGCCCATTATAATGTCGCGTTATATTGCTGCGGGTGATTCCTGGCGGCAAGGATATTTGACGGTCAGCCTGATTCAGTTTGTGCTGGTTGTACTGCTGTTCATTGCCCTACCGCTCTGGAAGCGGGCAGAACCGACAGGTGAATCAATGGCAGCAGCAACAGATGTTCAGCAGGAAGTCATCTCGCCGCAGATTCCTGTAGCAGGTATACTGCGCATCAAGGGTGTGAAGCTGGCGCTGGTTACCTTTCTTTTTTACTGCGGGGTAGAAGCGACGCTTGGACTCTGGGGCAGCAGCTTTCTGGTCAATGAGAAGGGACTGTCAGCAGCAACGGCTGCTGGCTGGGTATCTCTCTATTATGGGGGGATAACAGTGGGCAGACTGGTCACCGGTTTTGTCACTTTCAGATTTAATAATCGCCAGCTTATTCGTACCGGTATATTGATCTCGATGCTGGGTGCGCTGCTGCTGTTACTGCCATTGCCGGCTGTATATTCCCTGTTTGGATTTATTCTTGTGGGACTTGGCTCGGCGCCGATATTTCCGTGCATGCTCCATGAGACACCCACCCGCTTCGGGAAGGAACATTCCCAAAGAATTATGGGCTATCAAATGGCTATGGCGTATACAGGAGGTGCATTTCTGCCGCCGTTATTGGGATGGATTGCCGCCCGCAGCTCGTTTGTGATTCTTCCGTTCATCCTTGTGGGATATATTGTTATAATGCTTATTAGCTCAGAGAAGATCAATGTTGTAATGAATAAGCGGAAAGATGAGGTCTCTATATGAGTAGAACAGTGGATTGGCTGAGTGGAGATTGGAGCAATCATCCAGTCTCGGCTGAGGTACAGGATGGAGTATTCGTTGTAACAGCAGCAGAGGGCAGCGATTATTGGGAAAAAACAATGTACGGGTTCCAGCATGTCAATGGGCACGCGCTCCTGGCTCCCTGGGAGGACAGTGATGCTGTTGAGGTCAGCTTTTCACTGCATGGGTTTACAGAGCTGTATGATCAGGCAGGGATCATGCTGTGGCTCAGTCCTGAGGTTTGGATCAAAGCCGGAATAGAGCTGAACGACGGTGTACCTCATATCGGTGCGGTTGTGACCGACGTTTATTCCGATTGGTCGCTGTCACCTGTAGCGGAATGGGCTGGAGAGGTGGTTACGGTCCGGGCCTCACGGATGAATGATGCGGTAGTCATCAGAGCCAGAACAGAGAATCATCCTTGGCGGACGATCCGGGTGGCGCGTTTTCCATATGAGACTGGGAAAAAGGCAGGTCCGTTTGTCTGCGCCCCCACCCGTGCCGGGCTTAAGGTAACGTTCTTGCGTTGGGTGAACACGGCGCCAGATACGGATATTCACGCAGACCCTCCCGAAGAGTAAGAGAAGTCGCAACATTGTGCCAAAGCTGGTTCTTAAACATCCCGCCTGTAAAAGAGTGGTAAGCCACCCTGTATACATGCGGGTTGTTTGTCATGACTTATGGAACCGGTCTCTACGAACGTTTATAGATTTCCCGCATAACATGTCTTAGCTCCGGGACGATCAGCCGCTCCATAGCGAGCTTGATCGCACCAGTTGATCCGGGCATGGAGAAGACTGCTGTGCTGCCGATGGTACCGGCAATCGCCCGGCTGAGGATAGCTGCGGAGCCGATGTCTTCGGTGAAGCTGAGCAGCCGGAAGATCTCTCCGAAGCCAGGGAGTGTTTTGTCCAGTAAGGAAGCCACAGCCTCATAAGTGGTATCCCGTGGGGAGATTCCCGTTCCACCGGTCAAGAGCACGGCTTCGATGCCTGAGTGAACGGAGCTTTTATAGACCAGCTCGCGGATATCTTCATAATCGTCCTTGACGATCGTACTGCCAATGACCACATATCCTGATTCTTCGAGCATAGTTCTGATCAGCGCGCCTCCGGTATCGGTTTCCGGTGTGCGGGTGTCCGAGACCGTTATGACATAACAGGTCACACTTTGGGGCGCTTCGCGCCGGTGTTCATCAACGGATGACAAGCGGACCAACTCCTTCTTCATCAATTTATCAATTTATTCCCCATGATAGGGGATTAACGTGGCAAAGACAAGTTGGAGGAGTAGGGCCGATAATGGACCCTATACTTCAGCTGTCGCCTTGCACCGTAAAGGCACTTGTAGTACACTCGCTACCATAACGGAATTTTGTCAGGGAGAGATGAAACATGGAACAGGCTATGCCGGTTTATATATTGTCAGGATTTCTGGGAAGCGGCAAAACAACATTGCTGCAGCGCCTATTGGACCACTGGAAGGGCCTGGGGCTCAAACCCGCGGTAGTGATGAACGAGCTGGGTGAGGTGAATCTGGACGGGCTGCTGGTCGAGCAGTCGGTTCCGATGGCGGAAATGCTCGGTGGCTGTATCTGCTGCTCCATCCGCGGCGATCTCAGCACAGAGCTTGCTACGCTGATTAAAAAAGAGTCACCTGATGTGGTTGTCATTGAAGCGACCGGTGCAGCGAATCCGCTTGAGATTGTAGATGCAGTTACTGAAATCTCATTGTATCAATTGGTGGAGCTGAAAGGTCTGATTACCGTAGTGGATGCTGCACATCTGATTGAGCTGTACCGTTCCCAGCAAGGTGCGACTTACCGGTTAATGCAGGAACAGATCCGCTGCGCTTCAGTGCTGATTCTGAACAAGACCGACCGGGTGACGAAGGAGGAAGCGGAAGAGGTTACTGAGATTCTGCGCAAATGGAACGCTTATGCGGAAATCCTGCCTGCGGTCCGCTGTGCGCTTGAACCAGAAGAGCTGCTGGATGGTCTTGGCGGCATTCATACCGAAGCCCGCTTCGGGGAAGGCGATGAGCTTCAGGAGTCAGAGGATCAGGATCTTACAAGTAAGGATACTGAATGGACGGGTGCTTCACATTCTACCCATGACCATGTGATGGCGTATACCCACTATTTCAAACGCCCAGTGAACAGCGAGGAATTCGAACAGTTTGTCAAGGAACTCCCTAGGGATGTCTACCGTGCAAAAGGAATTGTTACCTTCAGTGATACCTCCAGCCGGTTTCTGTTCCAGTATGCCTACAGAGAGGCTGATTTCATGAAAATCACCCCTCAGGGTGAAGTGCCGGATGTGGCGGTATTCATCGGTGAGCACTTTTCTTCCAGTGACCTTCGTACCCGGCTTCTCCAGTTGGAGAAGCGCATTTTGGCTAGGCCCGCGGCTGTAAAGAGAAGCTTGTAGGGGAATTCCTCCCGGCAGGAGAATGGTTCGTTCCTATTCTTGCAGGTTAATACATAGGCATACCCTATAATAATTGCAGGAGGTAAAAGGCTATGACCCGAATTCAATATCAGGAGTGCATCGACGCTTGTATTCAAACTATGAATGCCTGTAACTATAGCTACGTCGCAAGCCTAAAAGAATACGATCTTGCCTCGCTTCGTGAGAGCATTAGACTGGACAGGGAGTGTGCGGATATTTGCTCATTCGCTGTCCAGGCCATGACCCGTCAAAGTCCGTTCGTTGCAGAAATTCTCCGCCTGTGCGCAGAAATTTGCGAACGTTGTGCGGATGAGAGCAGCAAGCATGTACATACCCATTGTCAGGGATGTATTGATTCCTGTCGTGCCACTGCAATCGCCTGCCGGTTGATCAGTGACGCAGTAGAGGTATATGCTTAATCCTGTTTCCAATCCCTTTATATAAGGTTCTAGCAGAAGTATTCCAAGACCAGAGGCTCCAGCAGTCCATACTGTGGGGTTCTGGTTTTTTGCTGTGATTATGAATCATTTGTCAGGTTTAAAAGGAAATCGAAGCCGCCCCGGCGAATTTATGGTTATGAAGAAAGTGAAGGGGAGGATAGCGGTATGTCTCTTGCCGATATCGGTACTAGCCAGCAGACGGACGGTCCAACGCCAATTATTGAGCTGATCCGGGCTACAAGGCTTTATGACCGGCGTGCTGTGTTGAGTGAGGTATCTTTGCTTGTGGAAGGTGGAGCGGCAACGGCCCTTATTGGCCGGAATGGTTCGGGAAAAAGCACACTGCTCTCCATTCTTGCCGGATTGACAAAGTTATCCTCCGGGACTATGGTGCGCAGCGGGCGCAGGATTGCCACGGGGTATGCCCCTGAAGCTTTTCCGGGGCTAAAGATGTCGGCAGAGCATTATTTACTCAGCATGGCCAGGATTGCGGGTCTTGCATTAGCTGAAGCAGAAGCCAGAATGGCAGAATTGCTGGAGATGTTTCATCTGGAAGAGTTTCGCAGACAGCGGATGGACGGGTTTTCCAAAGGAATGCTGCAAAAAGTGAACTTAATCCAAAGTCTGATCGCACACCCGCAGCTGCTGCTGCTCGACGAGCCGATGTCAGGACTTGATCTTCCCGCGCAGCATACACTGATCGGCCATCTGAAGGAGCTGAAGCGCAGCGGGACGGGGATTGTATTCTCCATCCATGAGCCGCAGACCATTGAAGCTCTGGCTGACAGCGTACATGTCCTGCATGCTGGCAGAACGGTTACAACCATCCATGGCCAAGAGGAAATGCGGGTGACACCCGCTGTTTACATAGTTTGCAAAGGCATTTCAGAGCAACGAAAAGCAGAGATTATGGACATGCCCGGGGTGATTTCCATACATCCACTGGATGGTACACCGGGAGATTATTTAGCAGCGACTCTAGAGATTGCAGCTGCAGATGATTATCTTCGCCACATCCTGCAGGCAGAAGGGTCAGTAGTATCTGTAGAACCTTGCGGCGGTTTGAGTGCTGGTGGTCTGGAGCAATGGATGGACCCCAAACCAGTCAAAGGGGGAACAGCGGGATGAGGTGGCTTGTTTTCTATATGCTTCGCAGCTATACTGCTTCACAGCGGTACTTCGGTCCTGCTGCTTTTACAGTTATCGCTGTGCTGCTCCTTTACTCCTATAAACCTAATCCCGTGATGAACAGCTATGCCGCCACATCCATTATCCTGTTTGTGGGCTCTGCCTGGTTAGGTCTAAGCTTGTTGAATCATGAGCATCCGGTGCAACGGCAGATTTCAATCGTTCAAGCAAGGAGCAAACTCCGATATAACACCGGTACTCTCCTTACCTTAGGCGCGTTGATCTTGCTGCTTGACCTGCTGATTGTGGCGTATCCGGTGCTTACAGGACAATTTGATGAACCGGCAGGTCTATACAGGATAGTTATCGCATTCGCCGGGCATGCGCTCCTGGGATTGCTGGGTGTGACTATATCCTTGTACCTCCAGGCTTCCTGGGTAACCAAAACGAGTTATGCCGCGGGACTAATGCTTACAGTTGTAATTTTATCCATTGGCAGCCATAAGCTGAGTGAGCTCATTCCAGGTCCCTTCGTTTATATTCTGCTACCACCGGCATATCCGGTTATGGATGCCCTAATGAATGCGGATGATTTGCCCCTTATACATGTGCTGGGTGTTTTCATGCATGCACTGATCTATATCGTGCTGTTCACTAGATTCAATCTATACCGCTCCAGCCGTATGGATGACAGCAAAAGCTTATAATGATGTAAAATACTAGACAGAAAGAGGAACGGGAGGAAAGATGAAGGATACACACATACCGGAGAGTGAACAATCCAAAGAGCTATTTGCTTATTTCGGCCTGGCTGTCTACTACTGCCAGGCACTGGAGCAGCAGTTAACTAACCTGCTGCTCCTAACGAAGCTGTCTCAGGGAGAAACGCCTACAGAAGCAGATCTTGCAGAACTGTATCAGCGCAAGCTCAGCAATTCACTCGGCCAGCTCATCAAAGAAATCCAGCATCACTTCCCTTTTTCGGAAGAGGAAACCAACCAGCTTCAGGCTGTATGGAAGCAGCGTAATCATATTGTACACGACTATTTCAAAGAGCGAATTCAGGAGACCTTCACACCTGCGGGCAGAGCGCATATGATTCGTGAACTGAAGCGTTTCAAGAATAAAGCCAGGAGGCTTGAGATCAAACTGCAGGGCTACTGCACTGAAATGTATAGCAAACTGGGTCTTGAAGAAGAAAATCTGATTTGAATAGTTGAATTATTGTTGAAAGCGGGATTCCAGAGCCTGAAGCCCATTGCTCACCGCCACTCCGGGAGCGAACCGGATCGACGAGGCCCGTGTGCATTCTGCAAGCGACTCTAAAGCTGATGTAAGCGCGGGGATCATCTCCGCGCTTAAGCCCGTATCCGGTTCCCACCACCAGCGCAAAATGTTCAGCACATTGTTTTTCTTGTCCATCACCGGTTCAAAGCGCGCAATGAAACGGTCTCCATAAAGCAGTGGCAGCACATAATAACCGTACTCTCGTTCAGCGACAGGTTTGTATACTTCCCAGCGGTAAGTGAATCCGAATAATTGCTTGATCAGTTCTCTGTCCCAGAGCAGATTGTCAAGCGGAGCTAGTGCGGCGGCGAAATCAACGCCGGCTTCGTTATGATTAAGGGTACCGCCGTTCGCCAATATCTCTTCCAATACATGGGCATCTGAGGTCCGCATGTATAGCGGAAGTTTCAGGCCATCGACGCGAACTTCGCGGAGGGAGTCCCTTTGCAGCAACCGATTAATTGCGGCTGTCCGTTCCTTGCTCTTCAAGCCTGCAATTCCCAGCCAGCCGTCGCCGGATTTGTTCCACTGCAGGCCGATGCTGCCTATCCTGCGCAGCACATACCAGTCGTAATGCTGCTCAGACGTCACGTTGGGATCCTCGGTGCTGAGCAGATGCTCAGGCAGTAATTTCGCCGTGAAATCATAATAGCGGCGAGTGTGTACGCGGTGATGAACGGATATTTCACCCCAGAAATACATGCTCTCCATCGCCGCACGGGATAGCCGTGCCGGTGCCCAGGCCCAATCAATCTTGTCCTTGCTCTCCAGCTCGAGTGACGAGAGGGGGCCGCGCCGGATCAGCTCTTCCCGTACATGTGACACCATAGCTCCAAGTGCCTCATTACCCTGATAACGTTCTGCTGCCATATCTCTGCGGCGCTGAAAGTACGGCCAGTCCTCCGTGCAGTAGATCGACATATTCTTGTCCCAGCCGTCGACCAGCAGTCTGTCCTTATAGAGCAGCTCCGAAGCAAGCTCCGGGACGAAACCCGGAATCCGCGCCTGGAGCACAAGCTCATGATTATGACCGGCAATTCGGAGCGGATCATATTGAATGCAGCCCACATGGCGGACGAAGTCGTAAATGGCAGCCTTACCCTGAGGTGAGCCGCCGGAGACGAGCCGTTGATGCTGAAGCAGGAACTGCCGGGCTTGCCGTTTGCTGAGCGAATATGTGATCACTGTTTCCACCCCGTTCTTATGTATTGTTTTCATTATACGGAACAAATGTTCTCTGCACAAGCATACAAAAGCCCCTGATGCCAAAGGTCTGCATCAGGGGCTGATTGTGGTATGGGCTCCATCCTAGAGAACGATGCCGTACTGTTACACTTGTTTTATGGATGGCTGTAAGACGGCTTCTAACCGATGATCCGGAGCGGGAGCCGGAAGCTCCGAGCCTCCGCCAGCACCGAGTTGCAGCTGATACATGCGGAAGTATCTTCCGCCGAGGGCCATTAATTCATCATGGCTGCCGCGCTCTACGATCTCTCCACGGTGCAGAACGAGAATCTGGTCCGCACTGCGGATGGTGGAGAGGCGGTGGGCAATGATGAAGGTAGTGCGGCCCTTCTTGAGTACCTCGAGCGCTTCCTGAATCAGGCTCTCTGTTTCCGTGTCGATATTGGAGGTGGCTTCATCCAGGATCAGAATTGCCGGATCAAAGGATAACGCTCTGGCGAACGAAATCAGCTGGCGCTGGCCTGCCGACAAGGTACTGCCTTTCTCGACCACCGGCTCGTCGAAGCCTTGAGGCAAATGGGCCAGCAGTTTGTCTGCACCCACTTCGCGCAGTGC
This sequence comes from Paenibacillus sp. P32E, assembly GCF_001909085.1. Lineage (NCBI taxonomy): Bacteria > Bacillati > Bacillota > Bacilli > Caryophanales > Paenibacillaceae > Paenibacillus > Paenibacillus sp. P32E. The sequence goes on from NZ_LVYY01000017.1 coordinate 70,402, forward strand.
GCGTTCCACACGTTCACGGGAAATTCGCTCATCTCCAAGGCTTACATTTGAAGCGATGGTGCCCGTGAAGAGGTAAGGGTCCTGCAATACGATACCCATGTGGCTTCGCAGCCACTGCTTCGGTATGCCTTTAACCTCCTCACCGTCAATCGTAATGGTGCCGCGCTGCGGATCGTAAAAGCGGAACAGTAAGTTGATGATCGAGCTTTTGCCGGATCCGGTATGGCCTACAAGGGCCACAGTCTCACCGGGACGCGCTTCGAAGGAGATGTCCTTCAGGACGAAGTCTTTTTTATAGGCAAAAGAGACATCCTTGAATACCACATTTCCTTTGTAACGCGGCATACTTCCATCGGTGACCGGTTCACCCGGTTCGTCCATCAGCGTGAACACCCGTCCCGCAGAAACCATGGAGCTGTCAAGGTTGGCAAGCTGGTTGACCATCCCGGTAATCGGCTGAAACATCCGTCCGAGTACATCAACAAAAGCATACAGCACACCTAGTGACACAAAGGTAGAACCGCCCAGACTGCCAAAGCCGAAGTACCACAGGACGAGCACAAAGGAGAGGCTGCGCAGCGAATTCACCAGATTGTGGGAAGTAAAGGCGTTCAGATTCAGCATTTTGTTCTGATATTTCAAATAATCGTCATTGAGTTTCTCAAATTCTTCCTTACTCTGCTTCTGGCGGCGGAAGATACGGATGATTGACATCCCCTGAATCGATTCATTGATAATGGCGTTAATCTCACTAAGGCGTGATCGGATAATGGTATTGTATTTGGTGGCAACCTTGCGGTACAGGATGATCCAGAGAACCACAATCGGCACGATGAACAAGCTCACCAGGCCCAGACGGATATCCAGCAGGAACAGGGCTACGTACACGCCTAAGATATTGATAATCCCTGTGCTGAAGTTAGACAGTACGGCAATGAACAAATCTTTTACCGCCTCCGTATCATTCGTCACCCGGGACACGACTTTGCCGGCAGGCAAGTTGTCAAAAAAGTAAACCGGCAGCCGCTGGATGTGCGCATACACATCGGTCCGCAGCTTGCGGATTACCTGATTGGCCGAGGATTGCAGCCAGTAGGTTTTGCCGAATTCCGCAAAGATCGAAATCACCAGGAAAAGGGCATACAAGCCTACAAGCTCATAGATTCCAGGTAGTTCGGGTTTGTAAAAGGAAAACAGTTCGTCCGCCGACAGCTTCACAGCCGGGTAGACAGCTTCTGAATCTCCATGCTTGATATATAGTGAGCCATCACGGTAGGTCCGCTCGCCGTCAGGCTGCGCTACCGGTTCATTGATGAAGTAGAAGGATCTGCCTTCCTGAAGCAGGCGGACCTCCTGGCCTTTGGCCTCACCCGGTGCAAAACGGTCACCGCGTTTGTAGTAGATGTTGTTATATTCAGCTGCTTCCTCGGATGAAGGGGTCTGGAAGTAGGGCTTCTCGATGCCCAGCATGTGATTATCGATCATGCTCTTGGCGATAAATGGGCCAGCGAGCTCGGCCGCCACTCCGATGGTAAGCAGCAATAGGGCTGCGATAAACGTCTTTTTGGCAGTTAAAGCATACTGCAGCAGGCGTTTGCCTGTACTCTGTGTCAACGGTGACACCTCCTAAAAGTTTTGTAAGCGTATCTTCATGGATTTCACTGCGTACAAAACTCGCTTCGTAAGCATACGCTTAAGTTTTGTTACTATTGCACCTTGGATGGATAGAACCCATTATTCATTGGTCAGGTTGTTCTCTACCTGCTGCCGGTCAAATTGCTCACGGTACCAGCCGTTCATGTCCAGCAGTTCTTGATGGGTCCCGCGCTCGGTAATCTGTCCATTATCCAGCACGACAATCAAGTCAGCATGCTCAATAGCGGACAGGCGGTGCGTCGAGATTAATGTAGTTTTACCAGCCCGTTCCTCACGGATGTTCTCAATAATTTTGGCTTCAGTCCGTGCGTCAACGGCGGACAGTGCGTCATCCAGAATCAGAATGTCAGGATTGGCAATAAAAGCTCTGGAGATCGATACGCGCTGCTTCTGGCCCCCGGAGAGGGAGACACCGCGTTCACCGACCAAGGTATCCAGACCGTCGGATAAGGTACCAAGATCGTTCTGGAATGCTGCTGCTGTGATCGCATCCAGAATGCGGTCATCGCTGGCTCCGTGGTGACCGAACTGGATATTCTCACGTACGGATTTGGAGAATAGAATCTGTTCCTGCGGTACATACCCCATCCAGCTGTGGAGCTGATCCAAGGCGATTTGCCCTATTGGCACATCCGAAATCAGAATTTCTCCTTGGCCTGTCGGATATTCATGCAGCAGCTGCTTGAGCAGGGTGGACTTCCCACTCCCGGTACGGCCGACTACGCCGAGGGTCTGGCCTTGGGTGAGGGAGAAGCTGACCCCGCTCAGATTATCGATCGTTGAAGAGGGATAACGGAAGGTTACGTCCTTCATTTCAATAGTGGCTGGCTCAGCAACAAGAACCGGATGGGCAATATCCTGCACATCTGGTTTTGAATTCAACGTTTCGTCGATCCGTTCCAGTGAAGCCCCGCCGCGCTGCATAATGTTGATCAGCTCACCAATGGCGAACATCGGCCAGACAATCATCCCAAGGTACATATTGAAGGAGACCAGATCTCCCAAAGTAATTTGATTGCGGAAAACAAGATAGATCCCATAAGTAAGAGCGATAATGTAACTGAGTCCGACGCACAGCCGGATGGTTGGCTCGAAGAAGGAATCAACCCGCGCTACGGCCATATTCTTGTGGTAGACATCTTCCGTAATGTCGCTAAAACGCTTCTCGTCATGCCGTTCCTGTACATAAGCGCGGATGACGCGAATACCGGATACTGACTCCAGCACCTGATCGTTCATATCTCCGAAAGCATCCTGCGCCAGACTGTAGCGGTCATGAATGGCTTTTCCGTAGAAGATCATAGCGATCGCAATAAGCGGCAGCGGCAGTACAGCCGCAAGGGTCAGCTTCCAGCTAACCAGGAAACCCATGGCGAGGAGCACGACAGTAAGGAAGATGGTGGAATCGACGAGTGTAAGCATCCCGAAGCCAACGGTTGCCGAGACAGCCCGGATATCATTGGTGGCACGGGCCATCAGGTCACCCGTACGGTTGCGTTCAAAGAACGAAGGAGTCATGGTCATCAGATGATTCATGAAGCGGGAGCGCAGAAGGCGCTCTACCAGGTTGGACCCTCCGAAAAGCTTGTGCATCCATATGTAGGTGATCCAATAGATAATCAGCAGCATGAGAACAATCATGCCAATGTACTTCATGAGTGAACTTGCGGTGATTGAACCGCTGACAATGTCATCAATGGCGTTGCCCAGCAGGCGGGGGGGCAGAAGCTCCAGAACACCGGCTACAATCAGTAAAATGAGTCCAATAGCATAGCGTTTTTTTTCACGGCGGAAAAACCAGCCGAGATTGCGGAGAACGGAGAACAAGGGAAATCCCTTCCTTTCGTGTTGAAATGATTGTCGGCTTTTAAGAAACGCTCAAGATGGTGGTGATTAATGAAAGTGGCAACTCTTACCAGCATACAAAAAGGCATACCATCCGGTAACGGATGATATGCCTGTAATTTACATCAGCTATCATGTCCACGGTGCTGTAATGCAGCACAGAGACATGGAAGAGAATTGCCTAATTTGATTTCACACGCTACGCATAACGCGCATGAATCTCAGGAGGTTTCCACTGCTGGGGCTGCTTCGGTATTCAGTTGTGTATGCGTGCCGACAATAGTGAGGAAATATACAGGTACAAGGTTAAACACCGCGCTCACCCCTTTCATTAATTTTGGTAATAACTTGAAGACGATTCGTTATGTTCAGAGTTTATCACCCGGCCTGAAGAATTGTCAAATGTAATTTTGAATAAATTTCGAATAAGCTGTAGAATGATATCCGCTTAAATGATTTGGAATATAGTCATAATTTCAGTATGATTAGTATATACAGGAGGTGCTTACACAGATGAAGATGGAAATCAGCAAAGACGCCGCCGCCTGGTTCAAGCGGGAACTTTTACTGCGGGACGGGGCTTACATCCGTTTATTTCCCCGCTACAGCTCGGGAGGAGGACTACATCCAGGCTTCTCGCTGGGAATTGCGGATGAGCCTCCAGGTCGTCCTGCTGTGCAGACGGATCAGGCGGGAATTATTTTTTATATGGAAGAGCAGGATCTTTGGTATATGGAGGGTTATAGCCTGTCCATTGTGTATTCGGAAGCCGAGGATGATATTGAGTATGTGTATAAACCTGAGGCGGTAGCCGGGGTTCAGAACGAATGATGCAGCGGGATGCTGATATGGACAAAAAGCCCTTGCCAAAAGGCAGGGCTTTTTGTGTGGTGGCTAGAGCGTGACTGCGCATGCTGCATGAGCGGGAAGAGCTTAGTGCGAGCTGCGGAAGGTTTCTTCCTCCATGGCAAAATCAAAATCATCAATATCAAACACCTGAACAGGGACACCACCTTCAATAATGCGCTGAATCAGCTCGAATTGATCGGTTAGAATCGGCACTTTCTCCCTCTGAGAGGTCAGCAGCAGCTCCGTTTCAATCGGATCGAACGCTTCTCCATACGTGGCGTTATCGACACTGTTGATAATAGTGATCTGTGCGTGGCTGCCCAGCAGGATGCCGGAGCTTTTGGCCCAGGGAATGTTCAGGCAGCGGTTGATTTTTTTGGAATTCAGCGGCTCCTCGAAATAAGCAATAAGTTCGCGGATTTTGAGCTTCACATGCTGGTCATCCTCTGCATGGCTCATCAGAGGTTCGTTGCTGTCCCGCAGTTCGTATAATTCCATTACGGTAGTGTAAGGCACTATATATTCTACGGGGCTCCGCGGAATGAGAAGCTGGCCGTAAATCGCCATCATGACGGCTTCGGTCACAAATTGTCTGGACATCGTTATCCTCCTGAAGTTCGGGTACTGCTATTTAGAGTTGAACGCGTACCTATGGACTTAAAAATATAAAAACACTGTGGAACGAAAATGTCAACAGTACCCAATCAACACGGTAAAGAGAAAGGACGCTACTTTTTGTGAAGCAATGGAAATCTTATTATACTTTTGTACGGCCCTACATGAAATGGATTGTCCTTACCCTGTTCATCGGCATGATCAAATTCAGTATTCCGCTTACCCTGCCGCTCATCCTCAAATATGTGGTCGATGACCTGCTGAACAATCCGGCACTCTCTGTTGCGGCGAGGGTATCGAAGCTGATGACTATACTTGGGGGCTCACTTGTGCTGTTCGTAATTATCCGGGGTCCAGTGGAGTATTACCGCCAGTATTTTGCCCAGCTGATTACCAGCAGAGTGTTGTTCGACATGCGCAACAGACTGTACGGACATCTGCAGCGGCTCTCGCTTCGTTATTATCAGAATACTAAAGTCGGCGAAGCGATCTCCAGATTTATCAATGACGTTGAGCAAAGTAAAAATCTTGTTGAGGTCGGCATGATGAATGTCTGGCTGGATATGTTCACACTGGTGTTCGCCCTGGCCTTTATGTTCTATCTGAATCCGGTGCTGGCCCTCGTATCGATTGCTATACTGCCGCTGTATGGCATTGCAGTGAACACGCTTTACAAGCGTCTCAAGCTGCTAACTAAGGACCGTTCCCAGGCGCTTGCCGCGATACAAGGGTATTTGCATGAACGGATTCAAGGGATTGCGATTATCCGCAGCTTCACTATGGAGAAGGTGGACAAGAAGCAGTTCGAAGACATCAACGGCAAGTTTCTGGAAAAAGCGATGGCCCAGACGCGCTGGAATGCTGTAACCTTCGCCATCATCAACACCCTTACGGATATCGCGCCGCTGCTGGTGATCGGATACGGGGGGTATCAGGTTATTCACGGGAATTTGTCGCTCGGGACCTTTGTGGCGTTCTTCGGCTATCTGGACCGGATGTACGCGCCTCTGCGTCGTCTGATCAATTCCTCAACCGTGCTGACCCAAGCGTCCGCATCACTGGAGCGGGTAATGGAGCTTCTGGATGAGCCTTATGATATCATCGATGAACCGGGTGCCAAGCCACTGGTGGCGCCATCAGGAGCCATAGAGTTCCGGAAGGTGTGGTTCAAATACAACGATGAGAATGACTGGGTGCTGAAAAATATTGAACTTCGCATCGATCCGGGACAGACAGTGGCTTTTGTCGGGATGAGCGGAGGAGGGAAATCCTCTTTGATCAGTCTAATCCCGCGATTCTATGATATTACGGAAGGCAGTCTGTGCATGGACGGTCAGGATGTCAGGAATCTGACACAGGAGAGCCTGCGGCGGACCGTCGGGATGGTGCTCCAGGATAACTTTCTCTTCAGCGGCTCGGTGCGGGATAACATCCTTTTTGGTAATCCCGTAGCGGGAGAGCAGGAGATTGTCGCGGCTGCACGGGCTGCGAATGCTCATGATTTCATTATGCAGCTGCCGGATGGGTATGACACAGAGGTGGGAGAACGCGGAGTGAAGCTATCCGGTGGACAGAAGCAGCGCGTCTCTATCGCACGTGTTTTCCTGAAAGATCCCAAAGTGTTGATTCTTGACGAGGCCACTTCAGCACTTGATTTGGAATCCGAGCATTTGATCCAGCAGGCGCTGCAATCACTGGCTTCGGAGCGTACCACATTAATTGTGGCTCATAGACTATCTACGATCACCCATGCGGATCAGATCGTCGTTTTGGAGAATGGGGAAATTACCGAACGGGGAACTCATGAGGAACTTATGGCGCTGGACGGAAGTTATGCCCGGCTGTTCAATGTACAGAGGTTGGATGCTTAAGATGGTGTGAGTCAAGATCAAGCGGTCCCTAAAGGGGCCGTTTTTTTGTGAACTTGAACCTTCCAGCAAAACCGTTGCATATCGATTTAAGTTACAGTATACTGTAACCAATACACTCGAGTGTAACTTGTTGCGATAAGGCGATTTATAACGGGAGATGAACCTGATGAATGTGTACACAGGTAAGCAATTGGCTGATATTCTCCAGCAGGAGGATGCGGATATAAATTTAAGAACGGTCCGGTATTATACTCAGATAGGGATGCTGCCGCCCCTGGAACTAGTGGGGAATAAAAGAGTATATACCGAAAGACACTTGGAATCTTTGCGGGCGATTCTGACCTTATCCAAGAGCGGGGAGTCCCTGGCGGATATTCAAATGAAGCTGTCTGCGCTCACTGCCGAGGAAGTTGCCAGCATCGGTGCCCGGTTAAGGTTCTACCAGCCGGAGCACATTCTGCAGCACGAGACGCTGGTGATTAACGAAGATGTAGTGCTCACGGTAAGTCCGCTGATCACACCGCAACTGAAATCAGAGATGATTGAGGCTGTGACCCGGCTGCTGAAAGGAGAGAACAAACAATGATTGAAAATTCACTTCCGCTGGAGATACGCTTCGCCAAGTCCTTTCTTGAGCATGAAGAAGGAATGAATCATCTGTGGATCCGGCTGGCACCGTTAACCGGTGTGAAACATGCAGAAGTCCGGCTGCAGCTTCCCAAGGGGATCTACTGGACTGGAGCTGCCGGAGAATACCCTGTGGGTGCAGACCGTCAAATTATCCTTGAGTCCCTGCAATCACCAAGCGAGTTATTGCTGGAGATTTATACATTACAGCCGATTGGCTGCGGATGGACAGAGCTAATATTAACGGTGTCCTGTCTGGAGGAAAGTGGCGAGGAACGGGAATATTCACTCCCTGTTCCTCTCATGATCTCAAATGAAGAAGAGGCAGGTCTGCCCCTTATGGATGATGAGATCGTCCAAAAAGTAAAAGAGCATTATCCGCATAACCCTAAGCATCCTGATCATTATGGGAACAAAGAGCTGCTCGATTGCACACCCGGAAGGCAAATCCGTTACGATCCTCATTACCAGTCGGAATTGGAGAAGAAGTACAGGGTTGAAGGATAGCATTAATCTAAAAAAGGCTGCGGGCGCATTGAGCGAACCTGCAGCTTTTTGGTGTTTGCGTTGTAAATGATTAGCCTCTTCCGATCAGCAGTGACAAAATCCCGGCAGCGATCAGCGGTCCTACGGGAACTCCTTTGAATAAAGCTACTCCGAGGACGGTCCCGATCAAAAGACCGGCAACAATTGTAGGCTGACTGCCCATCAGCAGAGCGCCCCGGCCTCCAAGATAGGCCACCAGGATGCCGACAGCGATTGCCGCAAGCGACTTCCAATGCAGAAAGGAGTGCCAAATGGTGTCCAGCGAGATTTTCCCGCTGGCCAGTGGAGTCATCACACCGATCGTCAAGACGATAATCCCAACCGTCAGACCGTACTTTTCCAGCCAGGGAAAAGTCTGTTGAAGTCCAAGCACCCTCAGCAGCAGCAGAACAACCATTGCGATAGTAATAGGTGAATTTTTACTGATAATGCCCAGTGCTGCAAAACCGAGAAGTAATAAAGAGGTTATATCCATAGCAGGCGGCACACTCCTTTTTTTCTAATATGCCCAATGTTTTAACAACCATTTAGATCGAGCTATGCGTATTTTTATGAGGTGGAACCTACTTGGCCAGACGTTTGGAGACGATATGATCCGCGATCAACTGCCCGTGCCCGCGTCCGGTTTCGATGAATACCTCATTGGCATTGCGTCCGGAGGCAATAACCCCTGCGATGTAAAGCCCGGGTACATTACTCTCCATGGTAGAGGGATTAAAGGCCGGTTTATCTTGGCTATCGTCCATGCTTACTCCAGCGGAGGAGAGTAACGTCCTGCTGGGTCTAAATCCTGTTAAGGCCAGCACAAAGTCATTATCCAGTTCAGTTACATCGCCGCTGTGGCTGGTGATGATTACCGATCCTGGTGTAATTTCAGTCACCCGTGACTCGACGTGCAGAATAATCTTCTCCTTCAGAACCATGCTCTCGAAGATCGGACGAACCCAGGGCTTAATATTCTCAGAAATGCTAGCTCCCCGGTAGACCATATCCACCTCGGCTCCAACGCGTACGAGCTCCAGTGCAGCATCAACAGCAGAATTGCTGCCGCCGATTACGGTTACCTTCATCCCCGTATAGGGATGGGCTTCGCCGAAATAATGGGTGACCTTGGGAAGCTCCTCTCCTGGAATTCCAATCAGGTTCGGCTGGTCAAAATATCCTGTAGAGATCACTATGTTGGCAGCCGTGCGGGTATGAGCTTCTCCCCGTTTGTTGCGTGTATGTACGGCAAAGGTCCCATCTTCCAATGGCTGAACGGACAAGGCTTCCTCGTAAGCGGCAATTTCCAGACCATGCTGTTCCGCAGCACGCCGGTAGTAGACCAGTGCTTCATGGCGGAAAGGTTTGTCATTGGGTGAGGTGAAAGGAACATTTCCGATTTCCAGCAGCGCAGTGGTGCTGAAGAATTGCATGTTGGTCGGATAGAGATAGATGGAGTGGACAATGAAATTCTTTTCGATGATCAGGCTGGACAATCCTTGGTGCTGGCATTCAATAGCAGCGGATAATCCGCATGGGCCTGCTCCGATTATGATGACATCTTTCATTAAGCTTCAAGCCTCCCGAATAATAACTTGCTTTTTCTATAAAGCGTACCCTAAATTTAAAATTTTCGCCATTCTTCCCGTAAATCCGGGTGATAACACTTGCTCCAGTCCATGGAATGCGATATAATTAGATATATATCTAAACTATATTCATTCTGTTAATTTTGGATAATTGTATTGTATAGGAGAGTGCCCTCATTGCAGCTTGATAAAATTGTAAATTACCACAAAGCTTTGTCTGACCCAACACGTTTACGGATTCTTCTGTTGCTGTCCAAAGGGGAGGTTCACGGGCAGGCCTTGGCAGAAAAGCTGAATTTATCGCAACCCACCGTGACGCATCATGCCGCGAAACTGCGGGAAGCCGCGCTAATCACAGAGCGTAGAGACAAGAACACGGTATATTTTATGCTGAATCCCGAGTTTATTCAGGCCGGTTCGGATGCATCACTAAAGTTTATTTTTTCCAAGGGGGTGGAAGATATGGAGAAAGAGTCACCAGATACAAGCCTGAAGGATTCGGTGCTGCGTAATTTCTTCGCCAAAGACGGGCGCTTGCGGCAGATCCCCGCTCAGTACAAGAAGAAGCTGATTGCTCTGCAGTATATGGTCGAAAAGCTGGAGCCGGGCGTAGTCTATACGGAAAAAGAGATCAACGAGTTCATTAAACCATTCCATGAAGACTATGCAACCATTCGCCGCGAGTTCATTATGCATCAATTCATGTACCGGCAGAATGAACACTATGAACTGAATCCGCCCGAGTTATGGACACATTGGGAAAATGTCAAATAATGATCTAAAGATTGGGTATTTTCTGTGACAAAAGACAGGCAAGCTGATTAAATGTCTGAATAACGAATAAAATGGAATTGTAAGCGTTATCTGACATATACTTCGAAAGGAGACTTTCAGTATGATATTCAAGCGCGCCAAGAAAAATACGTCCACTGTCCCTATCACTGTTACCTTACCGCAGATCAAGCAGGCTGTAAGGCAATTTGAAGAAGATATGCCCGCTCCTATCAACCGTACGGCTCTATTATTAGAGGATAAAAGCATTGATCTAAGCCGGCTTACCCGTTATTTAGGCGGTATACCCCAGCAAAAGTTTTATATGTCCCGCGAGACCTTTGAGATTTTTGAGGAAGCTGACAAGCTCGTGCCTTATTATCTGGATTTGGTGCAATCGGCTGTAGATAACTATATCAGTGATACTGGCAAGCTCCCGCTGATTGAGGATGCCTGGTTACCCGAGGTGCATTACCGGCTGCTCGCCAGTGAACGGTATCTGAAGGAAACTCCGCCTTTTCCCTTATACATTACCGAAGAGGAAATGATGCTAACGCATCGGCCGGAGCATTTTGAATAATGGGATACGAATCCGCGGACTGTTCAGTTGAAGGGGGAAGACCTCTTTTACCGGAATGGTCTTTTCTTTGCGCGTTCCCCCATAGTACAATGGATTTCTGACTGCTACGGAATGAAATTCGAGGAACAAGGGGAACTTGGAATGAGAAAAGTACAAGCTTTGCTGTTTGATCTGGATAACACGCTAATGGACCGCGACCATACATTTCGCAGCTTTAGCCGGAAGTTCGTGCAGGATTTTCTGGGCCATCTGGAGCCGGAAGAGGCAGAGCGGGTTGTGGAGGACATCATCCTCAGAGATGCGGACGGATACCGGGATAAGGATGGTTTTTTTGCCGAACTAAGTGACGTATTGCCCTGGCAAAAACCACTATCAGCTATAGACATACGTGCATATTATGACAAGACTTATATTACTCACGGAGCGCTTATGAAGCATGCTGCCCATATTCTGGAATATTGCCGGGAGCGCGGATATATCCTGGGTCTGGTGACGAACGGCAAGAAGGATATCCAATATGGCAAAATCGATCTGCTTCAGCTTCGCGGGTACTTCAAGGCGATCGTGATCTCCGGAGAGGTTGGGATCAGCAAGCCTGATCCGGAGATCTACCGGCACGCACTGGATAGGCTGGGTGCAGCCGCAGAAGAAACCTTGTTTATCGGGGACCATCCGGTAAATGATATCTGGGGAGCAGCCAAGGCTGGAATGGAGACCATATGGCTAAAACGCAATCATCCGTGGGATGAACAGCTGGATGCCCATCCTTGGAAAACCATTCATGAGCTGGATGAACTGAAGACTATAATATAGCGGCGTATGATTGCGGGGTTGACAATATAATGCAGCTCCGTTTATCATTACACCATATTAGTTCGGAAGGAGACGATGTTATATGACAGTTTATACGGTTACTTCGTTATCGGTAAATACTGCTCAGGATACGTGTCTTCCGGGAACAGCGGCTGCAGTGTAAGGATTGCAGTTTAGCAGGCAAGCTCTATGATGCCTTTTAGAGCCGCCGGGAACCGTATCGGTTCCGGCGGCTTTTTTGCGTGTGTATATTGCAGCGTTTGTTTTTGCTGTAACTGCCGCGCACGGAAATTACTGGACTGTCCCTTCACAGGGGAGAGCCCGCACTTTTCGTATATGCTTTTATAAGCAATTTTCTTGCCAAAGGCAAAAGAATTGCTATGTGGGAGCTGCCGCCGGAATGAGGATTCCGGCGGTTTTTTTGTGTTCCGGGAAGTATGTGAAAGAGACAGTATCAGTCAGGTTGCATTAAAAAATTCGAAACAAAAACATTCAGGAGGCAATAATGACAATAGAACAATACGGCTGGAACAAGAGCTGGCAGAGCAAGTGGAATGATAAACTTAATGGATATGAAGGGAAGGAATATGTACCGGGAAGAATTATCGGGGACTTCGGCAGCAAGTACCGCGTGATGGCAGAGACCGGGGAAACTTGGGGCGAACTGGCCGGCAAGCTTAGACACACACTGACGGACTCCGGAGAATATCCGGCCATCGGCGATTGGGTGGTTCTGGTGATGCAGGATGGCGGCGAACATGCCGTGATTCATGGGGTCTTGCCCCGTCATAGTGTAATCTCCCGGAAGGTAGCGGGAAATACGCTGGATGAGCAGATCGTAGCCTCTAATGTTGATACATTGTTCCTGGTCAGCGCCTTGAATGATGATTTCAATGTCCGGCGGATGGAGAGATACCTGATTATGGCTTGGAACAGCGGGGCGAATCCGGTCATTTTGTTAACCAAAGCTGATCTCTGCCTGGATGCGGAGAGTAAAATCGCGGAGATGGAGCGGACGGCGCCAGGTGTAGCCATCCATGCAGTCAGTGCTTTGCTTGGGGACGGGCGGGAAGAACTGCTGCCATATATCAGCCCAGGGCAGACCGTAGCTCTTACCGGTTCCTCAGGCTGCGGCAAATCAACGATGGTCAACTGGCTAAGCGGCCGTAATCTTCAACTTACACAGGACGTAAGAGAAGGAGACAGCCGGGGACGGCATACAACAACCCACCGGGAAATGTTCGTCCTGCCGGATGGCGGAATCATTGTGGATACTCCAGGGATGCGCGAGCTGCAGCTATGGGAGGATGAAGGCGGACTTGATCTTGCCTTCAGCGATATCAGCGTACTTGCCGCCGAGTGCCGTTTCAGTGACTGCAGGCATGAACAGGAAGAAGGCTGTGCTGTACTTGAGGCTGTGGCAAGCGGGGAACTGGATGAGAAACGGCTCTGGAACTACCGCAAAACCCAGCGGGAACTGCAGTATCAGAGCAGCAAAGAGGTGAAGCACAAGCGGAAAACTGCTGCTGCTGCAACGAAGGCGGGAAGTAGCCGTACCCGGAATTCAAGCTGGCGCCGTGAGCTGGACGATTTATGATCGAAGTATCTGCATAGAACGAAAGGGACCCTTGCAGCCGTTGAACGGCTGTAAGGGTCCCTTGACTTTTGTCTGGCGGAAACGGCTAAATTAGCAGCCCGCCAAACTATATATAAATAAAAGTCCGGATGATGTGAAAGAGGAGATATCTGTAAAAAGTGCGGATGCTTAAATTCTTACCGGACTTTTAACGCTGTCTCACCATTTAGAACGATGCAGCTGCAGATTTAGCCAATTCCAGGCCGTTATTGATAATTTCTGCAGATTGCTGCGGATTCTGGTTGTGTCCTTCGATAATCACCTGAGTTGTTTCCTTGAAGCCCCAGAAGTTCAGCATGCCTGCGACATAATTCACAGCCATTTCTGCAGTAGCAGCTGGACCTTCAGAATAAACGCCGCCTCTGGCATTCAGGATTACTGCTTTTTTGTCAGTCACGAGACCCACTGGACCTTCAGCGGTGTATTTGAAAGTAATGCCAGCTTGGCTCAGGTAGTCGATGTACGTATGCAGAACAGCTGGAACAGTCAAGTTCCACAATGGGAAGGCAAACACTACTTTATCTGCAGCCAGGAATTGATCAATATATTTTTTTACTACAGCAGCGCCGGCAGCTTCTTCAGGAGTAGCTTCATAGCCTTGACCAGCCTTGTACATCCCTGTAATCAATGTGTTATCGTAGTATGGAAGTTGTTCAGCGAACAAATCAAGTTCTGTAATTGTGTCCTGCGGATGAGTTTCCTTGTAGCTTGCCAGGAAAGCGTTATACAGTTGAACACTTACTGCTTGATCTGCTGGGCGGTTATTTGCTTTAATGAAAAGTACGTTTGACATTATGATTTCTCCTTAAGTTTCGTTTATTTATTAACTAACGTTAATATAGCATTTAATTATTTGTTTGTAAATATCCATAAGATAAAATTTTTTTATTCGACACCAAAGCGCTTTTCTTTGCACAGCTACCACATCTCCGGGCATGTTGAATGGTTTTGGGTTCTGCGACTCAATATATAGTAATTTTATTTTTTACAAGGTTTTTTTTGCATTTTGAGGCCGGGTTTAAGGAAACGGGGTCCCGGTTAAATAGGAGTTACAGGAGATCAGGAAATGATTTCCTCTCAGATATAGCTGTAAAGGAATCCAAACAAAGGAGCGATTGACATGTCCATTGACCGTTTTATTATAAAAAAACTGGACAGCTGTCACGAAGAGCATACCCGGCGCAACCTAGTGAAGCTGTTCAAGCTGCGGATTCAGAAAGCCGAAAAACAAGAGAAAACCAATCTCCATCGGATCAGTTAGTCTCACGTTTCTCTCATGAGAAATACTGCCCAATATATTCAGCAGAGCATGTTCCTTGGATAAGGAATGTGCTCTTTTTCTTTAATGTATACAAAAAAAATCCCTCTATTAATAGAGGGATAATGCCAATGAATCATTTTCACTGTAACTGTGCAATATAGCTTCAGAGCCTTTAATTTCGATACTAATCAGAGAATTCAAACATTTCTGCAGGGCGCTTTTGCCCTTTTGAATTTTGAGTTCCAGCGTACTGTTAAGCAGTCGAAGTACTTTTTGGGTGGGCTGTTTGTTTTCTGTAGTGAAGTACACAGGTACAATCTTGTTCTGAAAACTGATGAGCATTCTCATTGAAATCACCTCGCTACAAGTATTTCATGTTATTGATCATACCCTTACTTTCTTAATTTTACCTTAAAATTAGCTTATGATAACATAAAGATTACAAGTTTTATAGCTTAAGCCTTTTCCGGGAAGGAAACATTGATGTGAATAACCATGATACGTTATATTTAGCGCATTTTCTGTTCCCTGAAACATCGGGTGATAAAAGAGTTAAGGAGGTGCTGCAAAAGGGAGTCTTAGCGGACAGGATATGCCGTTTGGAATTTAGCGAAGGGGATTACGTACAGGATTTCTGCCTGCTGGCCTGCAAGGACAAAGTACATTTATCCTATCTAAAAGACCCCGATGCCTTCAGCTATGAGCTCAAGACACCGGAAGAAATTAAACGAGCTTGCTATTATCTGATGAACTGCTTTCAACAGACAGCTGACATGGGTCAGGAAAACCCTGCGCTGTTGATGTCAAGACGCAAGTATGAGGAGCTGCAAAAACAAGCGGCCACCTGTACATTGTATTTTTTGTCTGAGCGATTGGCTGCAGAGACAGGTGATGTTGTCCATTCTCCCTTGTTGGCTAAGGCAATGAAAAATCCCACCGCCACCAGTGAGCTTAGGTTCTGCACACGGACAAAAGGTGGCTGGTCTTTTGAACGGGCTTCCTATCTTGAGGATATTGCCGATAGCTGGCTGATTCGGATCAGTTCCAGGGTTTCGGAGGACTGGCTGATTGCTGCACCGTTCACCAGACCACAGGTATGCTCTGCATTACATAAGTGGTTAGTTAGGCCATCACAAGTATCTACTCCATAATGACAGTAGTATAGGGTGGAATTGTGAGTGTCGCCTGATCCAAACGGGCTGTGCCAGGAATAACTTTGATAATCTTCAGATACGGGTGTTTGCCGGTTCCCGGACGGATCGTGATGGACAACGATTCACCCGTCAGGTTATGGGCAACCAAGATTTGCTGTCCTGAAGTAATCCGCTCGTAAGCCATAACTCCTGCATTCCCAGAAGGATAATCACGGATGTCTCCGTCCCGCAGCGCCGGAATCTCACCCCGAATTGAAATGAGCTGCCGGTATCGTTCGAGCAGTGAGTCGCTGCTATTCAGCTGACTTGCTACATTAACACCGGATTTATCATCGTTGTTGCTTCCCGGTTCCCAAGTGGTTTGTCCATTGGCCGGTTGGCCTGCTGTCCAGCGCATGGGTTCCCGGATACCTTCGTCCGGTTTGACACCAAGCATTCCAATCTCTTCACCATAGTATATAAAAGGATTGCCGGGCAGGGTCAGCAGCATTGACGCAGCCATTTTTGCATGCTGAGGCTGGTTCTGCAGCTGGCTCATTACTCTGTTCTGGTCATGGTTGGTCAGAAAGGTTGCGTCTGTGAAAGCATTACCCGAGAGCTGGGAATATAGTTTGTAGGTTCGTTCAAGTGTAAAGGCTACGCCGCTGTCTTTCTCTGTTTTGGCAGAATTTATCAAGGATTCAGCCAACCCGAAATTAAACCCTGAATTGAATGCATGATCCAGATAAGCTCCTACAGAAACTGCGGAATTCTCCCACACCTCACCCACGATATAGGCCTCCGGATTCACCTTACTCATGGACTGACGGAATTCCTGCCACCAGGCAACGTTTTTTGCCGTTGTAGCTGCACTTTTATCAGATAGCAGATCCTCATATATGTGTTTTGCAGCATCCAGACGGAAACCGTCCACCCCTTGCTTCAGCCAAAACGTTCCGATATCTTTCATCTCGCTCCGGACTTGCGGATTATCGAAATTCAGATCCGGCATACCGTCCCAGAAGGTACCCATGTAATGGCTGCCTAAGAGAGGATGCCACGGATTGCCGCTGCCCGCCGCACTTGTTCCGCTTACAGGACGATGCTGGTCCTCCGCCCAAACATACCAATTCCGGTATTTTCCGTCCTTATTTTTGGCGGAGTCCACGAACCATGGATGCATTCTGGAGGTATGATTGACTACCAGATCCATAATGACCTTTATTCCACGCTTGTGCGCTTCTGTGAGCAGATTCTGCATATCCTCTATAGTTCCGTAATCGGGGTTGATGCTTCGGTAGTCTGTAACATCATAACCGTGATAGCTGGGGGATGGATTTATCGGCATCAGCCAGATGCCCCCGATTCCGAGATCGTCTTTTGTCGCAGGATTACCGTCATTGAGATAGTCAAGCTTCTCGGTGATTCCCTTAAGATCGCCAATACCGTCACCATCAGAGTCATAGAAGGAACGGACAAAAATTTCATAAAAAACCGTAGAGGGCTGTTCATCAACCGCCGCAGCGGAGGTAACGGATGAATTGGATGGGGAAGCTGGTGAAGCGGATAAGGAGCGGGGGGAAGCAGATGGCACATTCGAAGCTAAATTAGAGGGTGAGGTACCGGCTTCAGAGGCTCTGCCTCCTGAACATCCGGCAAGCAAAGCGGCAGAGAGGCCCGAGATGGCAACCACAGACAGAAAGCGCCGAGCATCGGCACGTTTACATAAATGAAACATGATAGGATTCTCCTTCCAAACGGATAACAACTTTAATATGTATTCAAGTAAGCGCTTTACTAATATGTTAGTTTAAAAATCGTTTATGGTAAAACGTTTGCACTCAATAAAAACGATTGAATAACTAGTAATCACTTGAATGTGAAGCAATTAAGCTGAACTATCTATGATTATCTCTTTATTTTCCCGGTTATCACAGTTTATGTAATGATTTTGAAGGATCATCGAAAACGAACACTTGAGTATACACAGCAAAATGCTTATAAAAACCGCTTGAATGTAGTGCAAACGTTGCACACTATGTCAGTTAACCATTCTTTAGGCAGGCGCATATGCTTAAGCAAGGGCGAAGACCCTGGAGGAAAGGGGAATGAAGGATGAATATCAGGAAAAAAATTCCATTGTCGCTCATGATCATCACTTTATGTTTTTCTGTGCTCGCCGGATGTGGAGGAGACTCTGCTGAAGTGAAAGTTAAGGTTGGTGAAGTAACCCGTTCGGTATTTTATGCACCTGAATATGTCGCATTGTCGCAGAATTTTTTCAAAGATGAAGGGCTGGCGGTAGAGCTGCAGACGATTCCGGGCGGAGATAAAACCATGACTGCTCTGCTGTCCGGGGCTATTGATGTTGCGCTCGTAGGATCTGAAACTTCAATATATGTCTTTCAGCAGGGAGCGAATGATCCTGTCATTAATTTCGCCCAATTGACACAGAGGGACGGCACATTCCTGTTCGCGCGTAAGCCGGATGCGGATTTCAAATGGGACAAATTGAAGGGGAGTACATTCCTGGGCCAAAGAAAAGGCGGAATGCCACAAATGGCAGGTGCATTTACGCTGATGCAGAAGGGAATTGATTCCGGGAAGGACCTCACCCTGATTCAAAATATTGATTTTGCTAATATTGCCGGGGCTTTCGCCTCAGGTACGGGAGATTATGTTCAGCTCTTTGAACCAACGGCCTCCATATTTGAGCGTGAGAAGCGTGGCGGGGTGGTAGCTTCCTTTGGATTGGAAAGCGGCTATCTGCCTTATACGGTTTTTATGTCCAAACAAAGCTTTATCAGCAAAAACAGCGATACGGTACAGAAATACACGAACGCGATCCAGCGTGCCCAGCTTTGGGTGAAGGCGCACAGCCCGGAGGAAATTGCCGATGCGATCCTGCCTTACTTTGAAAAAACAGACCGGGATATTGTGATTTCTTCGGTCAAGCGCTACAAGGAACAGGATACTTACGCTGTTAATCCGGTCATCGACGATAAAGAATGGAATAATCTGCTGGACGTTATGGACAACGCCGGTGAATTGAAGGAGCGGGTTCCGGCAGCCAAGATCGTCAACAACAGTTTTGCCGAAAAAGCTGAAGCCAGCGTGAAGTGATTCGAGAATGCTTATGCTTCCGAAGTGAGTTTTGTACGAAGGAGATCAGAGTAGCTGATGCTAACAAAACTTAAAGTTAATGCTTCCGAAGCTAGTTTTGTACGAAGCAGATCAGAGTAGCTGATGCTAACAAAACTTTTAGGAGGGGTGATATGCTTCCCATTGTGCAGTTAAAGGAAGTGACGCATGCCTATTTGGGGGACCGCGAGGCGTCGCTTGCCATCGAGAACTTCAGTCTGAATGTGGAAGCGGGTGAATTTGTCAGTCTGGTCGGACCCAGCGGCTGCGGTAAAACCACGCTCCTGTCGATCATTGCCGGACTGCTTCAGCCTTCGCGCGGGAAAGTGTCCGTGAGCGGACGCACGGTCAACGGCCCTTCTCCTGAGGTAGGCTACATGCTGCAGCAGGATTACCTATTTCCCTGGCGGACCATTCTGGATAATGCCCTGCTGGGGCTGGAGCTGACCGGCAATCTCGATGAGAACTCAAGACGCAAAACCATTGAACGGCTTGGTGAAATGGGGCTGGCCGGCAAAGAGCATTCCTACCCGGCTCAGCTGTCAGGAGGGATGCGCCAGCGGGTGGCACTGGTTAGGACCCTTGCTACAGACCCTGGGCTGCTGCTGCTGGATGAGCCCTTCTCCGCGCTGGATTACCAAATTAAGCTGCAACTTGAGGATTTGGTCTCAGAGACTCTTCGCAGCCGCGGAACAACGGCTATTCTGGTTACCCATGATCTGTCAGAGGCCATTGCTGTCAGCAGCCGGGTGGTCCTGCTTCAACCGAATCCCGGAAAGATCCGCAAGATATTTATCGTGCCTGAAGCGATCAGGCGCACACCTCCACTATATGCACGGGACTTGCCGGGGTTCGCGGAGCTTTTCCATGAGGTGTGGAAGGAAATGGAGCTTGCAGGGAGGGAAGACTCATGAAATCCGTTGAACAAATTGAATTAGCCGCCTCCCGTGCGTCATGGCTGGAAGAGAAGCATGCTCAGTATCAGAAGAAAAAACGGCGATGGCGCGCCCGGGTGACGGGTGTCCGCGGCAGTCTGCTCGTGCTGTTCTTTGTTCTTTGGGAAGCAGGGGCACGGCTGGGCTGGCTGGATGAGCTGCTGTTCAGCTACCCCACCAAGGTTTTCAGGCAGATTTGGAGTGATATGGTTAGCGGAAGCCTATGGCCGCATCTGGGCATGACGGTTGGCGAAACGGTTGTCGGCTTTGTGCTGGGGACACTTCTAGGCACACTTCTTGCCATCGTGATCTGGTGGTCGCCTTTTTTATCGGCAGTGCTTGATCCGTATATGGTTGTATTTAATAGTATGCCGAAGGTCGCGCTGGGGCCGATTTTTATCGTAATGTTCGGTGCAGGCTTTACGGCGATAGTGGTGACAACGTTGTCTATCACGGTAATAATTACAACACTTGTGGTGTATAACAGCTTTTGCAGCGTGGACCCGAATCTGGTGAAGGTGGCAAAGTCGTTTGGGGCCTCGCGGGTACAGATATTCAGCAAGGTGATCCTGCCGGCTTCCTTCCCCACGGTCGTATCCACGCTCAAGGTGAATGTGGGCATGTCTTGGGTGGGTGTCATTGTTGGCGAGTTTTTGGTGGCTAAATCCGGTCTTGGGTATCTGATTATCTACGGTTTTCAGGTGTTCAATTTCACACTTGTGATGTCCAGTCTGCTGATTATTGCCGCTGTGGCCACTGCCATGTATCAACTGGTGGTATATGTGGAGAAGCTGATTTTGTCACGACGGTGAAAAATATGTCATATTGTGCAGCTTCGCAAAATCTTGTACCATGTCTATATCTTCACTTGAAACTTATAGTTAACATAATAAGCTGGCGTTCCCGGGTAATGCATCGAATGATTCTAAACTGGAACTGCTTGACTTACAAGATCGCAAGGAGAGGTATTTTCATGGGATTTCGAGTTATCAAAACAGCGGCTGCTACACTGCTGTCGATCCTGCTGGCAGCCGCTGTGGGCATCCCGAATGCGCAAAGTGCGGGTCTGCTCGCGATTCTGGGTGTGGAAACGACACGCAAAAGAAGTCTGCGTACGATCACAGCGCGGTTTCTGGCATCGCTGGTGGGACTTTTTTTCGGCTGTATTTTGTTTTTCTTCCTGGGATTCCATTATTGGGTGCTCGGGATGTATGTACTCATCGGGTTCCCGATGATCGTAAAATCCGGCTACAAGGAGGGGATTGTTACCAGCTCTGTTATCGTATTCCGGGTATTTGGACAAGCTGAGTTGTCGGTACATGTACTGCTGCAGCAGATTGAGCTCTTGTTCATCGGCCTTGGATCTGCCGGATTGATTAATTTGATTTATATGCCTCAGACCGGAAGTGTCATTGCTGCCATCCGTAAAGAGGTGGACGGCTACTTCTCGGTTATTTTTACACAGATGGCTCGTACACTCCGTGACCCGGGATATCTCTGGGACGGTAAGGAACTGATCGGTGCGAATGAAGCGGTACAGCGGGGGCTGACAGCAGCCTCCAGAGAAATGGAGAACCATGTGATTCATCCGGATGAAGCCTGGAATGTTTACTTTTATATGCGCAAGGAACAGCTCGAATCGATTCAGAATATGATGCAGCTCCTCTCGCAGGTCTACCGGCAGTTGCCTCACGGGGACATGGTTGCAGATTTGTTCGATCAACTCAGCAATGATGTGTTGGCTGAAGAATATACGGGCCGGACCGAAAAACTGCTGGAAGTATTGGAGCAGGAATTTCAAAGAATGGATCTGCCGGAAACCCGTGAGGAATTCGAGGTCCGTTCAGCTATTCTGCAGTTATGCCGTGAGCTCTCACTGTATCTGAGTATCGCCAAAAGGTATAAAATGCCGGTTGATATCAAACCGGTGAAACGGCCTAGTTCAGCATAAGGCTGAAGGAAGAATTTAGGTATTCACATTTTGGTACGAAATAACGATAAAAGATATAGGAGCAAAATGCGTGTGCTTATTTAAGGCTGCGTTCAATAGGATTCAGAGCCAGGACATCATAGTATTACAAGCTGAATGGGGCGGCATATATTCCAAATTACAGCAGCTACTTCACATCTTGTGAATAATTCTGCACTGGCAGGTGAGGAAGATGAATAACAGCAACGAACAATATATAGGCAAACAGCTTATAGACAATCTATTTAATCACAACGGTGTCTTTGTATTACCTGCTATGACACTGCTGAGCTCGGAGCATATCCGGCTAATCACCCAGCATCGGATTATTCTCCAGCCGCATGATGTGATTCAGTTGGACAGTGAGGCTTTCTATCAGCTGGCAGTGGATGACTGTACAGAAGCTATGGAGAATATTTTTGAGCAGTTCCGCTATACCAAGAGCAAACGGCTTCCTATGCTGGAGCTAAGAAACGAGGTCATTCCTTTCATCCAGCAAGTCAGTGAGAAGAATGATTTTTTCGGGATATTGGCTGCACTGCAGTCTAAAGATGACTATACATACAGACATAATGTTGCTGTAGGCATATTATCCACACTTCTTGGGAAGTGGCTTAAGCTAAGCCCGGAAGACCTGGGCATGCTGACGATTGCCGCAACCCTTCATGATATCGGCAAAATCATGATTCCGGCCGAAATCCTTACCAAACCGGGGCCTCTAAATGAAGAGGAATTTACCATCATGAAAAAACATACTACGCTCGGCTACGAGATGATCAGAGATACGGTAGGAACGTCGCATATGCAGGCACTCGTGGCACTTCAGCACCACGAAAGAATGGACGGCAGCGGCTATCCGTTCGGGGTGCTGGGACACCGCATTACGGAATTCAGCAAAATCGTAGCCGTCACGGATATATTTCATGCCATGACTTCTGACCGTTATTACCGTTCAGCAGCACCTCTGTATGAAGTCCTTAAGCAAATGGAGGATAACTCATTCGGCAAGCTTGACCCTTATATTTGCAGTGTATTTATCAATAAGCTGATGCAGTCCATGATAGGCAACGACGCACTTCTAACAGACGGACAGATTGGTAAAATTATTATGATTCTGGCGCATGATCCGCTTCGTCCTTTGGTAAATATCGGTGAGGATTTCATTGATCTCAGCAAGCACAGAACCCTTGGAATTGTACGTGTCCTACCGCAATAGAATAGATGAAAAGGACCCCCGCAGAGTATTTGCGGGGTTTTTTTGCGAATTGGAGATATTCAGGAGGCTGCGGGTGAAAACGTATTTTTTCTTTTTTCTTGTGGCGGGAATTCGATTATGTACTCATATCCAGACAAATTTCACAATAAAATGAAGTATAACTCTTCCCGGGCAGCGGCTTGGAGGGCTTACCCAAATTTATTTCTACTCTAACAATCAACAAATGCCCAGAACGTGCATACACTTGATAGTGAATGATTGTATGGAGGAGGTTTAAAGATGTCATTAAGCCATAAACGTCAAACAAGGGAGATCATTACGAAGGCAATTTGCGGCAAAGGTCGTAAGTTCTCTACAGCAACCCATACCGTAACTCCGCCACACCATCCGACGAGTATTCTGGGGGCTTGGATTATCAACCACCAGTACGAAGCGGTTGCCGCCGGGAACGGAATCGAAGTAATTGGTACTTACGATGTGAACATCTGGTACTCGTATGACAAGAACAAGCAGACCGAGGTAGCCAAGGAAACGGTCTCCTATGTGGAACTTATTCCACTGTCATACCTGGATCCCAGACACCGTGCTTCCACGGTCGAGGTTTCTGCGGAGGCAACGCAGGAACCCAACTGTGTGGAAGCGGGCGTTTCTCCAGGAGGAGGAAGTGTGACGCTGCGTGTAGAACGGGAGTTCGAGGCGGAACTGGTGGCTGAGACCAAAGTCCGCGTGTTTGTCACCGATCAAAGCGACGATCCGGAAGACAAGGATTATGACTTTGACGGTGAAAGCTTCGATTATGAGGATCTGGACCCTGACGCCCTGGATGATGAGCTGTAAGGAAGAGGAGCGCCGCCGCCAACTGATTATCGAATGGGTTATGATCCATTATATGTAGTGAGGGCGGCGGCGAGAGGGCGAATGCCCTCCTTTTTTTATTTTATTTATCTGCGTGCAGCAGTTGCAATTTAAAGAGGGATGATGCTGCCTTATTACGGTAGTTTTCAGAAGGAGGCGGAGATATGAATGAAGGTCTTCGGGTCTACCAGAAATTATCTGCTGCCCAACGGGAAGACAGGCTTCAACGCAGTGGCCTGGAAGCTTTGCTTACACAGGGCGGCAGTTCAGGCACAGGGGAGAATACATATGGAATGGCACCGGGAGAAAATCTTTACAGTCAGTACTATCGGGTCCTTGTATTCAATCTGACGGTTCTTGAAATTCGGCCGCTGGGGACGGGTGCAGCGATGAATCCAGCGTCATTACCTCCTGTAAAAGGTACAGTCACGGCCGGGAGACTGGGAACTTCCGGGATGGATGAAGGAAGGGCAGCCTATCCTGTATCCTCCGGCCACCGGCGCGGTGCGGCGGGGAAAATAAGGGACACCGCGGTAAAGGCGTTGTACTGCCTTGGGCTAGATAGCGGTGAGCTGCTGCTGAAAGCTATGGGTGGCCGCCGCTACAGAGTAGATAAGGTGACTCCGCTTCCGGCAGCCGCCAGCGGGGCATTGCCGGAGCCCTACCGCGCAGCATCGCTGGCGCTGACGCGCTCCCTGGCTCTGGAGCAGCCCGGCCGTCCCGGGCTGCTGCTGGGCATGGACCCGGAGTTCCTCCTGCTCCGGGAATCCACGGGCCGCGTCGTGCCGGCGTCGCGGTACCTGCCCACGGACGGCGTCGCCGGCTGCGACGCCGGACCTCCGGGAACGCGGGGCACGTTCCCGGTCGCCGAGCTGCGCCCTGCGCCGCGCGGGGAACCGCGCGCGCTGCTGGCGCAGCTGATGTCCGCCGCGCGCACGGCGGATCGGCTCATCGCCGACCGCTCGCTGCGCTGGCGGGCGGGAGGCATGCCGCTGGCGGGCTGGGCCCTCGGCGGCCATTTGCACTTTAGCGGCGTGGCGCTGTGCGCGCCGCTCCTGCGCGCGCTCGACAACTATCTCGCGCTGCCGCTGATGCTCTTGGAGGACGCCCGTGCAGCGGCACGGCGTCCCAGATACGGGGGGCTCGGCGATTTCCGGCTTCAGCCGCATGGCGGCTTTGAATACCGGACCCTGCCGAGCTTCCTGGTGTCCCCGGTCATCGCGAAGGGGGCGGTCTTCCTGGCTCACCTGATCGTGAGCCGCTATGAAGACCTGAGGCTACGCCCGCTCGACCGGGATGACCTGCACGCCGCCTACTACAGCGGCGACAAGTCCCCGCTGCGCGCTGTGTTCCCCCCGCTTGCAGCGCAGATTCGCGCCTTGCCTGGCTATGGGCAGGCCGCTCGCTATATAGAGCCTCTGTTCAGCAGTATTGCCGCTGAACAGACCTGGGATGAATCACGCGACATCCGCGGGCTTTGGTGCGGCAAAAAGCACCTGTGAACGCTCTGCAAGTGTTCACAGGTGCCCGACTATTTCTTGATTTCAGTGGTATCTGTCTTCTTCTTTCAATAGTCGTCTGTTGTTCTGCCATTTTAGCGTGACCCACCACAGGCTCTAGCTTTTATTAGATGTACAGCATCGTCCAAAACCCAATATCCTGAAAACCAAGTTTGTGATAGATCAGGCCGGCCTGCGGATTGTCGTAGAACAAGCAAGGCGTTTTGCCTTCTGTCTTCATGTCGGTACATAAACGGGCCACCACCTGGCTGGCTAATCCTTGTCCTCTGAATGCGGGGTGGGTGGCAACGGCCACGATCATCGCTGACATGGAGCTTTCCGCTGAGGTGGAGGCCGTAGCAATCACCTGGCCATTCTGTTCGATATAATAGGTCCGGCCTGTGCCGGTCTCCAGTGTTTTTCGCAGACTTTTGCGCGAATCGTCCGGGTTGCTTATGAATTCCTCAATTTGATCCGTAAGCGAACAGATCGCTTCCACATCGGAAACGGTTGCCTTCTGGATAACATGTGCTGATGCTGCGGCTGTATGTACTGTACTGCTGAGCTTGCGGAGTTCGGCGAACCTCATTTGCTTCTCCGTCCGGATGCTCAAATGTTCGGCAACAGCCCTAACCACCTTCGCAGAACCTGATACCATCTCGAATTTTTGACTCCTCTTCATCAGCGCTGCAAATCCCGCGGCATCGAAGGGGCCGTCCGCATAGGGCAGAAAACTGCCGAAAAACCTCAGCAACACGGCGTTAAGCCGGCCATCATTTTCTCTGAACTCACCCCAGAGCTCCATGAAGTCCTGTTCAAACCCAAAGTTCTCTACATCTCCGATAATAAACAAATTGATTGCGGGATCGTTGCTTAGCAGCGACATCAACGGCTCCCGGTCGGCCTCACCCAGTTTACGGATCATGCTGATTCCCTCCTCGGATCTATCTATGAAATGTTAAAACACTTACGAAGTTGAACTCTGGATTATTATTATGGATTTTGTCCATTTTTGTTTTTTTAAGTTCATCTTCTATAGTGATTTTACTGCATCAGGACTTAAAAGCACACCATTCCAAGCCTTGTGGCCCAAGGATTACTTTGTTTTCACTGTGGATTACAGCCTGCGGTGCAGATGGAATTTCAGCTCAGGAGCAGAGGCCACAGGTGTGACGAACATGCACAGGGTGACTTTGCCGGGCGAGTTTCTGCTATAATAGAGAACAGTATGATGCAGGTATGGAGGTTGAAGATGGCAAATTATACGCCGATGATACAGCAGTATTTAAAAGTAAAGGAAGGAGCCAAGGACGCTTTCCTTTTCTTCCGTCTGGGTGATTTCTACGAAATGTTCTTTGAGGATGCGATACTGGCCTCCAAGGAGCTTGAGATTACATTAACGGGCCGCGAAGGCGGAGGCGAAGAGCGCATTCCCATGTGCGGAGTGCCTTATCATGCCGCCGAAGGTTACATACAGCGCCTGATTGAAAAAGGCTACAAGGTTGCCATCTGCGAGCAATTGGACGATCCCGCAGTCACCAAGGGGATGGTTCGTCGTGACATCGTCCGCGTAGTGACACCGGGCACGGTAATGGATGGCAAGATCATCTCCGACAAAAATAACAATTACCTCGTCTGTGTAACCGAGGAGGACGGGATGATGGCGCTGGCTGCCTGTGATTTGACCACGGGTGAGCTATATGTCACTTCCGTGCTCGCGGGTGATGAATGGCTGAGGGATGAGATCGGCATCTATGAACCTGCCGAGATTATCGGGGATGCAGCGCTGCTGGACATGCTGCGGAGTGAGGCCTCGCTGCTGGCAAAACCGGTCGTATATACGCCTTGGGAGAAACGCGAAGAGGAGCTGGCGCGCCGTCAGTTCGGCGAAGCCGCCTGGGTGCGCCTGGAGAAGGAGCGGGGCCAGTGCCTTGCGCTGTTGATCTCTTACCTGAGCGAAACCCAGCGGCGTTCTCTGGGCCAGCTGAGCCAGATTTCACCGTACGAGCCGGGTAATTATATGATTCTGGATCCGTTCACCCGGCGCAACCTGGAACTGACCGAAACGGTGCGTGAGCGTTCCAAAAAAGGCTCGCTGCTGTGGCTTCTCGACCGGACCGAAACTTCCATGGGCGCCCGACTGCTGCGCCGCAGAATAGATAAGCCGCTGCTCCAGCGTGCCCCGATTGAGCGCCGGCTGGAGGCAGTCGATTATTTGTACAACCAGTTTATCGTCCGAGAGGATTTGCGCGGAGCGCTGAAAGAGATCTATGATCTGGAACGGCTGGTTGGACGGATCGCCTTTGGCAGCGCCAACGGCCGGGATATGAATGCGCTGAAACTGTCGCTCGCCCAGATTCCCGCGCTGAAGGAAATGTGCCTGGATTCCGGTTCGGCAACTCTGCAGGAGATCGGAGCCAGTATGGATGAATGCGCGGAGCTTCGTGAGGATATCGAATCAGCCATCGTTGAAGATGCGCCGGTATCGGTGCGTGATGGCGGAATGATCCGAACAGGCTACCATGAGCGTCTGGATGAGCTGAGGGAAGCGAGCAGCAGCGGCAAACGCTGGATTGCAGAGCTGGAAGCCAAAGAACGCCTGGCCACGGGCATCAAATCCCTAAAGATCGGATATAACAAAATATTCGGCTATTATATTGAAATTACGCGCTCCAAT
Organism: Paenibacillus sp. P32E; assembly: GCF_001909085.1. NCBI lineage: Bacteria > Bacillati > Bacillota > Bacilli > Caryophanales > Paenibacillaceae > Paenibacillus > Paenibacillus sp. P32E. The sequence continues at coordinate 98,468 of NZ_LVYY01000017.1, forward strand.
CTTTCCTCTTTACCGGAAGGCCGGTATGAACGCAAGCAGACGCTGGCAAATGCAGAGCGTTTTGTTACACCTGAACTGAAGGAGAAAGAGGCTCTGATCCTGGAGGCACAGGACAAAATGACTGATCTGGAATACAGTCTGTTCATCGAACTTCGCGACCGGATCGGGGCGCAGATTCCCCGCCTTCAGGCACTAGCCGAGAAGGTGGCCGAAATTGATGTCTACCAATGCCTGGCAGCGGTCAGTGCCGAGCACCGTTTTGTGAAGCCAAAGCTCTCCGACGGTTATGATCTGCGGCTGGAAAGCGGACGCCATCCGGTAGTAGAGGCGGTGTTGAAGGATTCGGCGTTTATTGCCAACGGCAGCACTTTAAGCAAGGCAGAAGGAAATATCCTGCTGATCACCGGCCCGAACATGGCGGGTAAAAGCACCTATATGCGCCAGGTCGCCCTCATCTGCATCCTGGCCCAGATCGGCTGCTTTGTGCCAGCCGGCAGTGCCGAGGTACCGCTTATTGACCGCATCTTTACGCGTATCGGTGCAGCGGATGACCTGATCGGCGGCCAGAGCACCTTTATGGTGGAGATGGCTGATATCCAGGTGATGACGGAAAAAGCAACATCGCGCAGCCTAATCATCATAGACGAGCTGGGCCGTGGCACTTCGACCAGTGAGGGGATGGCGATTGCCCAGGCGGTCATCGAATATGTGCATGATACCATTGCCTGCAAGGCCTTGGTCTCCACGCATTTCCATGAGCTGTCCCATCTGGAGCAGAGCCTCTCAGGGCTCCGCAACTATTCAATGGCCGTACAGGAAAGCGGCGATAAAGTGAATTTCCTGCGCAAGCTCGTACCGGGAGCGGCGGACAGCAGCTACGGGATATATTGTGCACGGCTGGCAGGACTTCCGGAAGGCATTATCGACCGCGCCTACGGCCTTCTTCAGAACATTGAACAGGCCGCCCCTCCGGGAAGTGTTTCGCTGAATTATGGCTCAGGCTATAATGAACATACCGTGCAGGGTATTCAGGAAAACAAGGTCCTACCTCTGCAGCCAAATGCTGAAGGAGGTCCATCCACGGCTGGGCAAGCCTATTCTTCAGCGCGCAGCGGCAGTGTTCATTCTGGTGGCGGTACTATCGAAGCTTCAACAACGGCGGCTCAGCTTGAAACGGCCGTCTCACTTGCTTCTTCCGCAGGTGAAGAGGACAATGAAGTTGTACAGCTCTCTATCTTTGGAGAAGAAGAACCGCGCAAGAACCGCAAAGGCGGGGCTGCAGTGGCGACCGTAAAAGAGAATCCGCTGCTTAAGGAGCTGATCTCCGCCGTTCAGGGGGCTGACCTGATGAATATGACGCCGCTACAGGCAATGGGCCTGTTGAACGAGTTGAAGATCAAAGCCAAAGAGCTGACCCTATAAGTATCATTGTAGCTCTATTTCAAGGGCCGTTTATTTGTTAATTAAGTAATGTAATATATCTATAAAAAGCCTATTCGCGAGGTGAAATGAACATGGCCAAGATTCATGTGCTTGACGAGCATATTGCCAACCAGATCGCTGCCGGGGAAGTGGTCGAACGGCCCGCTTCGGTAGTAAAGGAGCTTGTGGAGAACGCCATCGACGCCGGAAGCACCCGCATAGAAGTGTCGGTGGAGGAGGGCGGACTACAGAGCATCCGGGTGAAGGATAACGGCTCAGGGATTGATCCCGAGGATTGTGAGACTGCCTTCTACCGTCATGCGACAAGTAAGATCCTGAACGGCAGGGATTTGTTTCAAATCACCAGTCTGGGATTCCGCGGGGAAGCTCTGCCCAGTATTGCTTCTGTGTCCAAGCTGTCTTTGCTTACATCAAGCAATGAGGATGGAAAGGGCAGAGCGCTCGATATCGAAGGCGGCAAGCTGATCCGGAATGAGGATGAGCCCTCCGGCAAGGGCAGCGATCTTGCGGTAAGGGAATTATTTTACAATACTCCGGCAAGGCTGAAATATATGAAAAGCGTACAGACGGAGCTGGGCCATATTTCAGACGCGATGTACCGCACGGCACTGGCGCATCCGTCCATCTCCTTCACCCTTCATCACAACGGCAATCAGCTGCTGCATACGCTTGGCAACGGGGATCAGCTGCAGGTTATTGCTGCTGTATACGGCACCTCCGCTGCCAAAGCAATGCTGCCGGTTGCTGCGGAAGATCCGGATTACCGACTCTCCGGTTATGTCAGCCGGCCGGAGTGGACGCGCTCCAACCGCAATGCGGTCACTACCATTGTTGGCGGGCGGTATATCCGCAGCAATGGCCTGAATGCAGCCATTATGCGGGCCTATCATACACTCCTGCCGATCAACCGCTACCCTCTCTTAGTACTGCAGCTTGAGATGCACCCTTCGCTTGTGGACGTCAACGTGCATCCGGCAAAGCTGGAGGTCCGATTCAGTAAAGAAGTGGAGCTCTACGCTTTTGTTGAGCAGGAAATACGTAAGGTATTGCTTGGTCAGAGCCTGATCCCCCGGCCCGGTAGAGAAATGATCGGTTCCAAGGGTAGCAGTTCCTTTATTCAAGAGCAATTTGCTTTTTCGAAGGGAGCTGTTCCGCCACCTCAGGATGGTACAGGCAGCCGCATCGACCAGGACATGGTTAATCCACGCAGCGGTCCTGCTGCTGCAACCGGTACTATAGAATCTGCCCAAGGAGAGCGGCATGGTGGTTCGTCAAGCAGCGAAGGACCGTTAAGCGGCCTCCAGTCCCAGGTTCCCCAGGTCCGTGAGAGCAGCGGCGGCAGCGATGCTCCACTGTTCGGAGGAGCTGCTGGCGGAAGAGAATCACGCTACAGCAATACCTCAGGAACGGGTTTCCAGGCACGGGAAACAGCGACAGCCTATAGTGGCGCCAGCACTCCGCCATCCGTTACGCGTTCGAATGAAGGTGCCGGGGGCTACCGCCAGTTCCCGATGTCGAATGCCACTCGGGGCCAGATGCCCTCCACAGAAGAACTCTATGCTCCGCCCTCCAGTGAAGAGGCTGGTCTTCCGCAGTTTCCGGAGCTGAACTATATCGGCCAGCATCATGGAACCTATATTATTGCCCAGAATGACAGTGGGCTGTATCTGATTGATCAGCATGCTGCGCATGAACGGGTGAATTACGAATATTATTATGAGAAATTCGGACGTCCAGAAGACGCTTCACAGGAGCTGCTGCTGCCCATTACACTGGAGTTCACACCATCCGAGAGCCGGCAGCTCAGTGAGCGGCTGCACTGGTTCCAGCAGGCCGGAGTGTATCTGGAACACTTTGGAGGCCAGACCTTTCTGGTCCGCTCCCTTCCATATTGGTTCCCGGAAGGGGATGAGAAAGCGGTCATCGAAGAAATGGCGGAGTGGGTACTGAGCGAGCGTACCATTGACCTTGCGAAACTGCGTGAGAAATCATCGATTCTCTGCTCCTGCAAGGCCTCTATCAAAGCTAACCAGAAGCTGACAGAGCATGAAGTGGAATCGCTTTTCTCACGTCTGGCTGCTTGCCGTCAGCCCTATACCTGCCCGCATGGGCGGCCGATTGTGGTATCCTTTTCCTCGTATGATTTAGAGAAGCTGTTCAAACGTGTAATGTAATTGAATAATGGAATTTGTTGTGAGCAGGAACGGAGGCAACATGATTATAACAACGGGCTTTGACCCGATCCCGGAAATTGAAATACGGGCCAAGAACCTAGCCATACAAACGGGTACAATCTATGCGCAAAGAGGCAAATTGTCCATGGCCAAGATGGTGGAACGATACGGGGACGGAGAGATTCTGGTAGTTCTGCAGGAGGCAGTGCGGCTGATTACTCCTGGCATGCCGCCGATGGAATTCCATCCCAGCATGGGTTTTGTCCGGGCTAAACGGATTATCCGGGGTGAGCATGATCCGATGCTGGAAGCCGCCGGTATGGTGCCGGGCGACAGTGTGCTGGATTGTACGGCAGGACTGGGCAGCGATTCTCTGCTGTTTGCGGTGCACGGCGGCGAAGAATCCATGGTTACGGCACTAGAGAGCTCCCTGCCGCTTTGTGCGCTGCTTCTCGAAGGCATGAGCCATTATGTTTCGGGACAGGAAAAAGTGAATGCTGCACTCCGACGGGTGCGTGTTGTGCACAGTGATCATTTGGCTTATTTGCGGGAACAGCCGGATCACAGTATCGATATTGTCTATTTTGACCCCATGTTCCGGGTACCGCTGACGGATTCGGCGGCGATATCCCCTCTGCGCCAGTTCGCGAATGCGGCGGCACTGTCACCGGAGAGTGTCGCTGAGGCCGTCAGAGTCGCCCGCAAAACGGTTCTTTTGAAAGAAAAAGCCTTAAGCGGGGAATTCTCCCGGCTTGGTTTCACCGAGCTGCTTCGGGCCAGCGCCAAAACTTCGTACGGGGTGATATCCATTGACAACTGAGACAAAACGGAGGGTTCTGGTGCTGCTTGGCCCGACAGCAGTCGGCAAAACCAGGCTTAGCCTTGAAATGGCAGAGGCCTATAATGCGGAGATTATCTCCGGTGATTCGATGCAGGTCTACCGGGGGATGGACATCGGAACGGCCAAAATCAAACCTGAGGAAATGATGGGAATTCCCCATCATCTGATCGATATTCATGATCCTCAGGATTCTTATTCTGCTGCTGAATTTCAGGAACAGGGCGGGCGGCTGATCGAAGAGATCAGCCGGAAGGGGAAACTTCCTTTTATAGTAGGCGGCACAGGCTTATATATTGAGTCCCTTTGCTACGGTTTCCGCTTCTCAGAGGCTGTAGCAGACGAAGCATTCCGCAGCGAGCAGGATGCCTTTGCAGAGGCGCATGGAGCTGAGGCGCTGCATGCCCGCCTGGCTGCTGTGGACCCGGTCAGCGCTGCCAGACTGCATCCCAATGACCGCCGCCGGATCATCCGTGCGCTTGAAATTCACCATCAGACAAAGGTCACACTTTCCGAATCCCATGCGGATCAGAAAAAGGAATCCCCGTATGAGCTGTGCCTGATCGGTTTAACAATGGACCGGAAAATACTATATAAACGTATTGAAGACCGAATTGATCAGATGCTGGCGGAAGGACTCGTCACTGAGGTGGAAGGACTGCTGCAACGCGGCTACAGCAGAAGCCTGGTGTCCATGCAGGGATTGGGCTACAAGGAAATTGCCGCATACCTCGCGGGCGAAATGACGTTGGATGAAGCAGTGACACTACTTAAACGCGATACCCGCCGATTCGCCAAAAGACAGTTGTCATGGTTTCGCCACATGAAAGAGATTCAGTGGATCGACGTCGATGAGACCCAAGACTTTTCAGAGAATTTTGCCAAAATCCGTGCTAAAATAGCAGACAAGTTTAATGAAGCATTGTAACTGTTGATAATAAAGGGTTTTTAGGTGTTCTCGAGGGTTGTAAATCACGTAAAATCACATTTCTTGCTAACATTCAGTATCAAGGATGTCTCCAAAGTGAATCTTCACTTTTTCGGAGGCATCTTTTTTTTATTTTTTTCGTGTTTACATGTGTGCCTAAAAATATGAGGTGTGATTCTCCATTGAATCAATGTATACTTCACAATGCTTTGCATTGATTGTTAAGTGTTTTCTGACTGATCGGCCGACCGTTGTCTCTGGAGAAGATGAAGTTCCCGTCAAAAGAATCTGAATTTTGTTGTATAAAACGATATTGTCTAGCGCTTTGAATTTCTTTGAAATCATTAAGCCTGTTGATGATACTCTCATCCAAGGAAAACGTACGAACAGAACCATTCGTCTTGGGAGGAGTAACCTTAGCCCGGTACATATTGTTTTTTTGGGGTATGGAGCATTTTGGTTACCCTGATCTCGTTAGTGTTACAAATATCATGTTTGTTACCGAATTAACGCTATCAAGCTGGGATTTCGAATACTCGCGTCATCAAATAATTTATGAAGTATCTTTTGATACTGTCGAGTGGTAATTTTGTTAATGTTAATTTTCGAAATGTGCTTAAATATCAACAAAAGTGTGACCTCGCGTTGTTCCACCGTGCTTTCTTTAATTTCAGTTTTCGCATAAGCCTCATAATTACGTTCCTGTGGGCTCTGAGAGGGTAAAAGGGGATGATTACGTAGACATCAAGATTGCTGATCCGAATAAGTGGCGCTGGAAGCACCTGATCGTTTGTGAGTAGCACAGCGGCCGCTTGGTTCCGAAGGGACACGCAATCATTTTCGGGGATGGAGATAGGCAGAACTTCGATCCCAATAATTTGATTCTGATTACCCGAGGGCAGCTGGCCATCATGAACAAAAGAGGACGCATCTAAAAGGATCCAGAGCGGTGTGATTCTGGCTGACATTATTCATAAAATCGGTGAAAGAAAGCGGAGCAAGCGTTAGTAGGAGCTTCATGTTATGGAACGAAAAACTCAACTGATTGAAAAGCATCTGCAGGGCGGCAGGATTACCAAACACCAGGCGAATATCGAGCGCGCCTATCTTTAGCTCGAGTCATATGAAGCGTTGCGTGAAAAAAAACGCGTGCCTGCTGCAGGAGAACATGGAGCTACGGAAAAAGCTTAACGGAAGGTGAATAGAGAACCCAAAAGAACCCCTACCTTGAATTGGAGGGGGAATGCACATATTAGAATTGAATAATCTGATGTAGTCTTCAAGTAACTACAAACAGTGCCTAACTTATCGGAAAAACAGCGAAGTTTCCGTTCATACCAGGCAGTGCAATATTGACAGCAAATCCTCGACCTCCGCGGGCTGCTCCTTCAAAACGAAGTGTCAAACGAATTCCTTTATATCCATGATGTTCAATAGCCTTAGCATAGAAGTCTCTAACATAGGGGAATCCATTTTTGTCTGCGAGAGTTACTATCGGCTGTTCGAGTGAATTAGTGATAATGAAAACATCTAAATTGTTTCCATCTGCACCTGCGGCATCGAATTGGATACGGCGTGTTGAAAATGTATTGTCTCGCGGTGAATAATTGCTTTCTGATGTCTGAGGATATGCTGTTTGCGCTGGGTAAGTTGGGTAAGGAAAGTTGTACCCAGATTGATAATAATTCATTTTTCGATTCCTACTTTCATCGTGTTTTTGCGTTCAAAATAGTTATATGCCCAATTTCCTTTTTTTGCCACAAATAACTAGCCACGATGGAATAAACTACATTTATGTTAAAAAAATTTATAGAGTGATATACAAAGACCCCCACTACCTTGGCCTTGGCCGGGACGGGGGTCCAATCACTTACCTTCATTCGAAGTATAAATTAGCAATCCAACTGGCTTTTGACATCCTCCGGATCGACGAAACAGAGGCCCGTCGCCTGGTGGAAGTATACTTGGAACCGGTTCGTGTGTACCGACAGATTGGATTCGTGCGGCGCCAGGAGGCACTCACGGCCAACCCGGAGCCTCGGAATCATGGATCTACCAATGCAATAAGCCGGACGACGGAGAATATAGCAGTATGGAATACGGGCAGGGAAGTGGAAGTGGAACTGGAGCGGCAGTCGAAGCTGTTGGAACTGGCATTGGGGCGGCTTAAGAAGGCTGAACGAGATATCATTCAGCTGCGTTATCTGGAGCATTAGGATGAGAATTATGCCGCAGTATAATGGAAGTCATAGTTAAATGAGTTAAGGTTACTCCCACTATAAATTAATAAATACTCTTGTTTACTCACTCGTTCTAAGATTTTCAGCCATAGACAGATTGAGAGCTGGAGAAGTCATGTAAGGATGACATTATTTTCTGGTGAAGCCGGTGGCGGGAATAGAGAGCGGGGGATTCATCCCCAACCCAAGGATACGTTCTGTGATCGCACTTTGGATATCCACACCTGTCTCCTGACGGCTTACCCTCCCATGTCACGCGGGGTCTTTGCCCTTACATTCCTTCGTTCGGCCTCTCAGGAGGTGGACGCCGTTTCTTGCTCCTTTACAGGGTCGTTGCCCTTATGGAAATGATTCCTGCGGCTGCTCCGT
>NZ_LVYY01000018.1:0-93669 GCF_001909085.1 Paenibacillus sp. P32E
CGGGATGGACGTACCGCTGGTGCATCAGTTGTTCCGCCAGGAGCATGGCTGAGTAGCTACGTACGGACGGGATAAGCGCTGAAAGCATCTAAGCGTGAAGCCCCCCTCAAGATGAGATTTCCCAGTATGTAAGACCCCTTGAAGACGACGAGGTAGATAGGTTGGAGGTGGAAGTGCAGCAATGCATGGAGCTGACCAATACTAATCGGTCGAGGGCTTATCCAAATCATAAAACGCAGATTCGTTTCGGATTCAGTTTTCAGGAATCAAGTTCTGATTCATGAGGCCCAAGAGGTTAAATGAAAAAGATTTGTTTTCAGCATTTGGCGATGCTGAGACCTGAATGATGCATTTGCACCGCAAATGCCCGTTTGGTGGCGATAGCGGAGGGGTTCCACGCGTACCCATCCCGAACACGACCGTTAAGCCCTCCAGCGCCGATGGTACTTGGACCGAAGGGTCCTGGGAGAGTAGGACGCCGCCAAGCACATGAAGCCATTGTTGAGCAATCGACAATGGCTTTTTTGTACATATTAATAAATATGATATCTTGGTGGTGGCTCTTATAATAATTTGGGTGAATGGCGCGTTTGGTTCCGGTAAGACATCAGTTGCTTATGAACTGCATCGCAGGCTGCCTCAGTCCTTTGTTTTTGACCCTGAAAATACTGGATATTATCTTAGAGAAAGCATCCCGCATGTCATGTCAAAAGTAGACTTCCAGGATTATACTCTCTGGCGGGAAATTAATTATCAAATGTTGAAATACATAGACTCTGAATACCGTGGGACGGTTAACGTACCGATGACAGTGGCTGATCCAATATATTTCATGGAGATCATTGGAAGACTAAGGGAGGAGGGAATACTGATTAGTCAGTTCACCTTACGGGCCTCCCGTGAAACGCTGTTAACAAGATTGCGCAGCCGTGGAGAGGAGGAAAACTCATGGGCTGCCCAACAAATTGATAGATGTGTTGAGGGCTTGAACCATGAGGTGTTCCACTATCATTTGGACACAGAGTGGCTGTCAATAGAAGATGTGGTAGAGTGTATTGCATCGCAGTTGGATATCACACTATTGCCAAGGACCAGTTGAAATCAAAATGAAATATTTATATTGCTATATCCTGTTAAACTTGATATAATATTTTTTGTTGTCGAAAAGAATAATAATATCTAAGGCTCGTTGGTCAAGGGGTTAAGACACCTCCCTTTCACGGAGGTAACATGGGTTCGAATCCCATACGAGTCATTGTTTTAATTTGAAGGTTATAATAATGTTTGCATTTTGCGTGAGGATGTGTTAAGATCATTAAGTTGCTTCTTTCAATGGAGGCTTAGCTCAGCTGGGAGAGCATCTGCCTTACAAGCAGAGGGTCGGGGGTTCGAACCCCTCAGCCTCCACCAGAGAAACATTATTATATAGAATTTTTTATTACTGACGCGGGGTGGAGCAGCCCGGTAGCTCGTCGGGCTCATAACCCGAAGGCCGCAGGTTCAAATCCTGCCCCCGCAACCAATTTGGAACCGTGGTGTAGTTGGCCTAACATGCCTGCCTGTCACGCAGGAGATCGCGGGTTCGAATCCCGTCGGTTCCGCCATCTTTACACTGCTTCAGAGACGATAATCCATTAAGGGTTCGTTGATGCTTATTACTTAAGAAATGAATGCAATACATACCGTGTGCGGACGTGGCTCAGCGGTAGAGCATCGCCTTGCCAAGGCGAGGGTCGCGGGTTCGATTCCCGTCGTCCGCTCCATAATTTGCGCCCTTAGCTCAGCTGGATAGAGCGTTTGACTACGAATCAAAAGGCCGGGAGTTCGAATCTCTCAGGGCGCGCCATTTATCTTTTCAACTAATAATTCGCCGGCGTGGCGGAATGGCAGACGCGCTCGACTCAAAATCGAGTGGGAAACCGTGGAGGTTCGAGTCCTCTCGCCGGTATACTTCAGTAGCCTTGTAAATCGCTTTTAGCGGTGTGCAAGGCTATTTTTATTTTCTGGGATTATCTTATTTATTGAATATGTTGCGCTGATGCTTGAATTTGGATAGGCTAATGAGCCCGGAGCCGATTATGCATATGAGGCATATTAGTCCGAATATAGAGAATCCGGATTGGAAGCCGAATTGATTCAACAGGAACGTTCCCAGGATAGGACCTTCGATAGTGCCGATTTTGACGAACTCGGAGCAGCCGAAATATAAACCTTTGGCAGATTCTGAAGCAAGCTCATCTACTAATGTGTCGAAGCGGGCACCTATTAATAATTCTCCCAGACTGAAAAGTAGGATAAAGATCAGAGGAACTATATATGAGGTGTGAAAAAGAAAGGACAAAAAACTTATGCTGATCAGTATATTGCTGAGCAGTACAACGTTAAAGGGGTTCCAGTTGGATATCCAGTGAAGCATTGCAAACTGGACGATGAGAATAATAAGGGCATTTGCCGATAACAAGGTTGAGTATAGTTGAATGCCGTTAGTTAAGGAACTGGTGTTGGCCAGGTACTGTGACACTGTCGCGTTCAGCTGAGAATAGCCGAAGAAGGAGAAACTCATACCAGCTAGTAGCAGAAGGAATACATGGTCTTGTAGGAGCAGTTTGAAGACATGGGGGCTGTACTTCGCTTTTTGCGGTGCAGACGCTTCTATACCCGGCAGATCCCGGAAAAAGAATCGTGTGGATATCCCGTATAGAATGTACAGAATGCCCAGGAATACATAAGGTAACAATGTCATTTTCATGTTAAATAGCAGGCTTAGCAGTGGACCCACAAAAGCACCGAGATTAATTGCTGCATATCTCAGATTAAATACCAGCAGCCGATTCTCCGGTGGAGTCTGGGTAGAGAGTATTTTTTTGCTTGCTGGCTCAAAGATCGAGTAACACAATCCGTTAAGAGCGCTAAGCAGGAGAAAATGACATGAACTGCCGGCAAAATAAAAGAGAATAAACACGGTTCCCCAGATAATGGGGATGTACCCCACAATTCTTTTCAAACAAAAAGATCGCCAGAAAAGGAGTACTCATAAAAAGTGCTGTTCTCGTAAAAAAGGTTCCTATGAGGATATTCCAAACTTTGCTGTTCAGGTTCCGAGGTATGTTCATTCTTATTCTCTTCCTTCTCTGCCTATGTATGTTCATTGCGTCGAATGTAGCATACAATGAAAAAAAGACTGGAGAATTGTGCTGTATACTCACAACATGAGTGGAGGGAACGGATGTATCTAGGTACAACGATTCAACAGATCCGCAGGTCCAAAGGGATGAATCAAACAGAGCTTGCCCAGGGAGTTATGAGCCGCTCCAACCTGTCGCGCTTTGAGGGAGGGAAGTACTATCCGGGTTATGATAAGCTGATTCTACTTCTGGATAAACTGGAGATGTCTCTTGAGGAGCTGCTGTTTCTGCATCAGGATCTCGCTCAGCCGATCAAACGGACGCTGCATCTTACATTGGTTGAAGCCGGGAACCGGTATGATTTTGAAAAGCTTAGGGAGATCAGCCATGAATGCCTTGCTATGTATCGGAGTACGGGAACAGATGCCTTTTACCATTTGTATTTACTTGGGCAGGGAGTGCTGATCCAGTATGGGCATGAAGATCAAATCAAGCGGATAAGTGAAGTAGCCAATACTATCAAGCCGTATTTGCTTGAGGTGGATACCTGGTATTTGTATGAATTCAAATTGCTCAACAACTTCCTGTTCACGTTAAGCAGTGACGATGCCATTTTCTTTGGACAAAGGGCTGTGCATGAATTTGATAAATATCATTCCTTTGCCGAGAGTAGGACCATTCAACAGCATTTACTCCAAAATATCTCGAATATCTGTCTTGCTGAGCGGAATTATGAGAAAAGCCTATTCTTTCTCAAGAGGGCATTACCGTTAGCTGACAAAACAAATCTGTTGTACGATAAGATCGTGACCTCTGTGTTATATGAAATTACATTAGTCTGCCTAAAGCGAAGCCAGGACACCACGAAATTAAAAAGCTATCTGGAGATTCTGAGGCAGCTTGATTTTATGGACAGTTATAATGCCCTGCTGGATGTGTGCCGAAAGCATCTTTATGGAGAATGGCCCTCACTATTAGAAGGCAGTTTAATTATGGGCTAGAACAAGAGTAGCATTCATATGTTGTTATGAAAAAGAACAAGCCCGTATAGGAGACATGGGCTTGTTCTTCTGTTTTTAGGGGGACGAAGGGCTTGTTGCTTCTACAAGAATCTTTTTGGGGGCACGGCGGACTGCAGTCACTACGGCCGAGAGCAGGGTGCAGGCGATTGCGGTATAGACGAGGGCGAGCACGTCGTGCCCGATTCCCTGACCGCCGATCACGAGATCCAGCATGCCATCCACGGCGTAACGGGCCGGGAAGAATTGGCCGATCCAGACATAGAATGGTGACAGAATCTCGCGGGGAATGGTCGCGCCGGAGGACAGCATCTGAATGGAGAGCAGCCCGATGTTCATCCAGGCGCCAGCATCTCCAAAGAGAACGAGACTTAGCTGCGCAAGGGTCATGCAGGCAAGAATGATCAGGAATTCGAACATCCAGGTAGCGAAATATCCTGTAGTGAACGGGATGCCCAGGCTATTGATCAATGTAGTGCTGATCAGAGAGGCCAGGAATGCTACGGTACCCATAATTATAAAGCGTGCGGCGAACCGCTGCCATTTGCCTGCCTGAGCAGAGAGATTCACCGAAGCACGGTTCAGGTTCATAGCAAGCAGCATGGAGCCGGTGAAGGAGGCTGTAACAATCATCAAAGGAACCATGGTTTGGGCAAAGTTAGTGGTGGGGTTAGTGATCTTCACATTGGCATTTATGCGCGACGAGATGCCGGATTTCAAAATATCAGCTTGTGCAGCCGGAAGCTGCATGGCTGCAAGTGCCTGCTGAAGGCCTTGCATAGTAGTCTGCTTGTTCAATGCGGCAGTGATTTGAGCGGCTACCGTTTGCATGGCATTGGACACCATCTGCGGGTTGGACTGGTTGATTAAGTAGTCCAGCTCGGCTTGTTCCCCTGGATTACTCAGCTGCTTGGTGAACCCTTGCGGGATATTGATAATCATACGGATACCACGGCGGTTCATCGCATCCTTTGCCTCCTGCAAAGTCAGGTCTGTCTCGAGCCGGAACTTCAATGAGCTGCTAATTCCATCCATAATTGGCTGAGCGGTGGTACCATCCTCATTAACAATAGCAATGGACATTTGGTTTACACGGTCCGTAACATGATCGTACCCCGTCACCCAAATTAAGCTAAAGAAAACCTGAAATAAGAGTGCAGTGATAATTCCGACAATAGTGACGGGCTGCTTGAGAAACCTTTTTAATAAAGAAATAGACATGATAACATCTCCTTTTATATACCAACATGATCTATATCGTATTGTAATATATCATTTAGGTATATAATTGACAAGAGCGATATTCATGTTTTGAAAAATACTGATACGGTCAGCAATTGAGCTGGAACAAGTAGTTGTGAAAAATAGCAAACGCAAATAAGCCGCCCCCCAGAAATTCAGGGAGCGGCTTATTTATCATGTGCCAGGCGGAATATTCAAAAGCATTAAACCTGGTTGGGAATCTCTACCGAAGGATCGGTATCGGCCTCGTAATCCACACCTTCGGTCTGGAAGCCAAACAAGTGGAAAAAGTCTTTGCGATAGCCTTCAAGGTCTGCCAGTTCAGGGACATTGTCGGTTTCGAGTTCGTTCCAGCGTCTCATAACCTCGATTTGCACATCCTCGCGCATTTCCCAATTATCGATACGGATCAGGTGGCTGCCGTCTGCCGCCGCTTTGCCGCCATTATACAAATGCTCTGCGAACAAACGATACATTTGCTGGATGCAGTTTTCATGCAGTTCCTTATCCTTCATCACTCTATACAGTGCAGAAATGTACAGTGGAACCACTGGAATTGCCGAGCTGGACTGCGTGACAAGTGCTTTGTTAACCGATACAAAAGCACGTCCGCCTAAGACAGCCAACTTCTGATTCAGCGCGATAGCTGTCTGCTCCAGGTCATTTTTGGCCTGTCCAATGGTTCCGTCCCGGTAGATTGGATGGGTGATTTTTGGCCCGATGTAGGAATAGGCTACTGTGGTTGCCCCATCTGCCAGTACGCCGGCTGCCTGCAGCTGATCGATCCACATTCCCCAGTCTTCCCCGCCCATAACGGCGATTGTCTGACGGACTTCATCGTCTGTCGCAGGCTCAATAGTCACCGTTGAGACCTCTCCGGTATGGAAGTTCATGGTCTTATTCGTATAGGCAGTGCCTACCGGTTTAATTACAGAGGAGAAGGTTTCGCCTGTTACAGGATGGGTACGGCGCGGGGAAGCGACACTATACACTACAAGATCCACCGTCCCATATTCTGCCTTGATTAGGTCAATTGTTGTCGTCTTGATGGCATCTGAGAAGGCATCCCCAACGATACTGTGAGATTTGAGGCCTTGCTCTGCGGCTGCCTGTTCAAAAGCGGCAGAATTATACCACCCTGCAGAAGCGGTGCGAATCCCTTCAGCAGCTTTGTCAAAGAATACGCCGATCGTATTGGCTCCAGCTCCAAAAGCGGCAGCAATCCGCGAAGCCAGACCGTACCCGGTGGAGGCGCCGATAACGAGCACGTTCACGGGGCCGGTTAGCTTCTTCTGTGCTTTTACATAATCAATTTGTTCCTGTATTTGTTTGGCGCACCCTTCCGGATGGGCGGTTGTGCAAATGAAGCCGCGCGTTTTTGGCTGAATGATCATCAAGGATTACCCCTTTGTTTTAGTTTTTAACTTTTTTCACTAATATAGAGTATAGCAAATGATGGCTTAGAAAGATAAGTATGATTGCATTTTTATAGTTATTAGAATGATTGCAGAATAGCGAAGTCTGTTATTACTAGGTAAACAGGTGGGAGGGAGGGATTAGGAATGCGTATTATTAGCAGAAGCGAAGCAGCGGAAATCTTGACAATAAAGGCAGTGATCCGGGTAATGGGAGATGTGCTGACGGATCTCGCCCGCGGGGAGGCGGTGCAGAGCCTGCGGCAGGTCTTGCCCCTGCTTGAGGGGAATCTTATGGGTCTGATGCCGGGTTATTTGCGGAGGGAGGCGGCTCTATGTGGACCGGCTGGAGTCCGCTGTCCATGAAGCGGGAGATTATCTGATTTCGCTGGCGGAGGGGGCTATCACCTCCGGACATATTGTTGGTGAAATCTGCGGATTATTGTGCGGCAGTGTTAAGGGCAGGAGCAATGGGTTGGAAAATACACTGTCCAAAAGATGAATACGTGATCCGGCTTGTCGGCGTTGACCATGCAGGCATCGGTACGGACTGGCACATGAGTGATCTGGACTGGTCGCTTTTACATAATAGTTTGTTTAACTTCTACTGCTCGGGTGAGTACAGCGGGAGGATTTATTTTACAGACCAGGAAGTGATGCACGCCAAGGTAGACACCCGCAGACGTACGCAAATGCAGGATAACAAACTGGATCGGGGAGCGAAATATGGAGGACCTGACACCGGTTGAGGCGGTGATCACTCCCTTCTATCTTGGCGGTGATGGCCGGGCAAATTCCTCTCTGGGTGATGGTAGGCTAGGACCTCAGCCAGAAGAGGCTTCACCGGCAGATACCTACATCTATAATCCGGCCGAACCTGTAGATGGCAGCGGGGAGAGGGAGCCTGAGAATATGCGGAGACATGAGCTGCGCAGCGATATTGTGGTATATACGAGCGAGCCATTGCTGGAGAGCTTTCGTAGCTTTTCCTAACAACAATACCGGTAATAACCCTTACGAGGATACCGAAGCGGTGATTGTGCAGCAGACCCTTTACCACGACAGCTATTATCCGAGCTATATCCTGCTGCCCGTGATTCCCAGCGTGTAATTTGTAAAAAGACGATTTGAAACATTTTCCAAACAACTGCGTCTTAAACAGTAAATGGCACTCGTGTGAATACGTTTGCTGAAGACGATGTTGAAAGGGGAGAATGTATAGATATGGGCAAAAAAATACTCAAGCTCCTGCTGGCGGTCTTTCTGCTGGCAGGCTGCAGCCAAGGAGAGGCACCGATAAGCTATGCCGAAAGGCAAGGCTCTGCGGCCAAGCTGGATTTCCGGCTGGCGCAGCAGAGCAACCTGCTGGGGCTTAAGCTTTTCAGCCAATTAAAGGACAAGAGCGGCGGCAATCTGACCATCTCACCGTACAGTATCGCCACCGCCCTGGCTCTAGCCTACAATGGCAGCGCCGGTGAAACTGCGGAAGAACTGGGAAGACTGCTTGGCTATGCCCCTGATGAACGGAAGCAGCTGAATAAAAGCCATCAGGACCTCATGCGGTTAATGCAGGATGCCGGGCAGGGGGTTGATCTGAAGTTGGCCAATTCTGTCTGGGGTACCGCCGGCATTCCGCTGCGTAAGGAATACTTGGCAACCAGCAAGACTTATTATGGTGCAGAGATCCGCAAAGTAGATTTGGCGGCACAGCGGTCGGTCAGCGAGATTAATGGATGGGTATCCAAGCACACAGAGCACAAAATAACGCAGATGCTGGACAAACCTCCTGGGCCACAATCGGTAGCTGTGCTTGTTAACGCGCTGTATTTCAAAGGTGGATGGAAGGAAGCTTTTCCGGTGGAGAATACCCGGCAGGCCGAGTTTCGACTCTCCACGGATGAAACGGTACAAGTACCAATGATGAGCCAAAAGGGATACTTCCCGTACTCTGAACATGAAGAATGGCAAGCCATACGCATTCCTTATGGTGACAAGCAAATGGATATGCTGGTTATTCTGCCAAGTGTACATTCTTCATTGGAAGAGTTGGAGGGCCAGTTTGAGGCAGGCGGATTTCCAGCCGAAGAGGACTTTGTGGAGAAGCAGGGGACCATCGGATTGCCGCGGTTCAAGGCCAATTTCGGGACGGACCTGAAAGAAGCTCTTCAGGCACTGGGCGTGAAGCTCGCCTTTGATCCGGATAAGGGCGATTTCTCCAAGCTGGCTGATACTTCTGATCCCATCTTCATCAGCAATATCATTCATAAAACCTATATTGATGTAAACGAAAAAGGGACGGAAGCGTCAGCCTCTACGCTTGTTGGAATGGAAATGGGCGCTGCTCCTACGCCCGACCTTCCCTTTCAAATGACAGTCAATCGGCCGTTTTTATTTGTGATCGAAGACCGTCAGACCGGGGTCTGGCTGTTCATCGGTGCCGTTGAGAATCCGTTGTCTAAATAAAATGGGGCGATTCGTCAAACTTTCACCTCCTGCGCATAAATGTTCCCATCACAGGTCACAATAGGGAAAAAGCAGAATGAAGGGATCAACGTGAATGCTTTTCGTTTAAAAAAACAACTGTGGCGGCGTTGGAGACGTTGGAAAAAGGCTCCTTGGGTAGGCGCGGCCTGTATCGTCTTGACGGTGCTGGCCTGGCGCGGTATGCAGGTTCCGGAGGAGCTCAGCAGCCTGCTGCGTGGTTCGGAATGGGCTGTACCGGGCAATCTTAGCGAGTTAAGCCATGAGGCACAAACCGGTAATCCTGGCGGAAGTGTTCCTGTTACTGCGGCTGTGTACAGCCATGCTGAAGAGAATGGACGTGAAGGGGTAGCTGTAATGGATCATAAACAGCTGCTGAAGGCGATAAGTACGGAGCCGATTCGCCGAACGGTTCACTTTAAAACAACGTACATTTCCGGTGAGGAGATATTGACCACTCCAGGGAAGGAATCGATTGCGCAGCTCAAGGGGGTCATCGCTTCACACCCGGACTGGAACGGCTGGATTAGTGCGGATGGCGATCTGTGGATGGAGCACAGTGTCAATGATTTATCTCCGCAAATCAAGAAAGATGCGTTTATTGGAGTGGATGAGCATGGAAATCTGACTCTCTTCAAAGGTCGGCCGGCGGATGAGAGGGTGCTGAAGACCTTTTTTCAAATGGATATGGGCTCAATGAAGTCTTCGCTGCCGGAAGATATTCTGAATCAGCTTCATGAAGGCATCCGTGTGCAGGATGTTGAAGAATACAATAGTGTCCTGTCCACCTTCAGCGATTATGCCCGGGATTCATCGGAACAGGTTATGCAAAGCGAAGAATAACATTGACGAAACGAAGGTCGCCTCTCCGGCTGCTGTTACAGCCGGGGGGGCTTTTTTGGTTAGCTGAAAATGTTCTCGGGGGGTGGTAAACTTTTATACTCCGGGGAGGAGGTTTTTTGCTATAATGGTTAGAAGGAATACATATGTTCGCTTCACGGCGGAGAAATGGATGAAACAGTAGGAATATCTTGCCTGCTGAAGAGGAGAGATTGGATTTGCGCATCCTGGGAATTGACCCGGGGCTGGCGATTGTCGGCTTCGGCTTTGTAGATAAGGTAGGAAATAAATTAACTCCGGTTCAGTACGGATGCATCCAGACCGAGGCGCACACCCCGGAGGCAGAACGTCTGTTGCATGTCTATGAAGGCATGGTGCAGCTGATAGATAAATATAAGCCTGATGCGGTTGCAGTGGAGAAGCTTTTCTTCAGCCGTAATGTAACCACAGCCCTGCCGGTAGCACAGGCAAGAGGTGTAGTGATTCTAGCAGCTGTTCAAGCTGGACTTTCCATCGCAGAGTATACACCGATGATGGTAAAGCAGGCCGTGGTTGGTTATGGCAAAGCGGAGAAGAAGCAAGTACAGGAGATGGTGAAGCTGCTGCTGAAGCTGTCCGCTGTCCCGAAGCCCGATGATGTGGCGGATGCACTGGCGGTGGCGGTATGCCACGCCCATTCCGTCAGTCTTAATTCTAAATTAAATGAGGTATTGCGAAAATGATAGATTACTTAAGAGGACCGGTTGTACATTTGGAGTCGGACTATGTAGTCCTGGACGTCCAGGGGGTAGGGTACCGGGTATTCTGCCCGAATCCATATGCGTTTGCCAAGGTGGAGGGTCCGGTGACTGTTTATATTCATTACCAGACGCGTGAGGACGCGACCCTTTTATTTGGGTTCCCCACAAGGGAAGAACAGAAGCTGTTCCGCAAACTGATAGAAGTATCCGGCATCGGCCCGCGCGTAGCCCTGGGCATTCTGACCGGAGGGACGCCTGATCAGCTGATCTCAGCAATTTACCAGGAGAATATCACCTTCCTGACCAAGCTTCCCGGGATCGGCAAGAAGACGGCCCAACGGATGATTCTGGATCTGCGTGACAAGCTGGACGGCCTGAGTGGAGTAGCGATGCAGACCGGACTGTTCGCCGTAGCGGCTGAGGCACAGGCTGCAGCAGAAGCGCTGCCATGGGAGGAAGCACGGGACGGACTGAAGGCCCTCGGTTATACCGAAGCCGAACTGGATCGGGTATGGCTTACTATGAAAAAAGAGGGTTCAGATACAGGACCAGTTGATGTGCTGATGAAGAAGGCGCTGGGGCTGCTGTTTATAGCCAAATAGGCTGCTTGACAGAACGGAGTGATGGATAAATGGATGACCGGATTATATCGGCTAACCTGATGATGGACGAGCAGGCGGTCGAATTAAGTCTGCGCCCCCGTTATCTGGGGGAATATATTGGACAGAACCAGGTAAAAGAGAATCTTAAAATATATATAGAAGCCGCTAAAATGCGAAGTGAGGCGCTTGATCATGTATTGCTCTACGGTCCGCCAGGGCTGGGTAAAACAACATTGGCGAATATTATTGCCAACGAGCTTGGCGTCAATCTGCGGACAACGTCCGGTCCAGCCATTGAACGGCCCGGAGACCTGGCCGCGCTGCTGACCAATCTGCAGCAGGGAGATGTACTGTTCATTGACGAGATTCACCGGCTGCACCGTACGGTTGAGGAGGTCATGTACCCGGCGATGGAGGACTTTGCGCTGGATATTATGATCGGCAAAGGGCCGAGTGCCCGCTCGGTGCGTCTGGATCTTCCGCCCTTTACGCTTATCGGCGCCACAACCCGTGCCGGGCTGCTGTCTGCACCGCTGCGTGACCGCTTCGGTGTAGTCAGCCGGCTGGAGTATTATAACATTGAGGAACTGAGCTTCATTGTTTCCCGCAATGCAGAACTGCTAGGCATCGAGATTCTCGGCGACGCTGCTGAGGAGATCGCCTTGCGGGCCCGGGGAACTCCCCGGATTGCTAACCGCCTGCTGAAGCGGGTCCGCGACTATGCACAGGTGCGCGGTGACGGAATTATCACACCTGAGATTGCTGCAGAATCACTGAAGATGCTGCAGGTGGACCCGCGCGGGCTGGACAGTATTGATCACAAGATGCTTCATTCGATGATCAGTTCCTTCCGGGGCGGACCAGTAGGTCTGGATACCATTGCAGCAACGATCGGAGAAGAGAGTCAGACCATAGAGGATGTGTATGAGCCTTATCTGCTGCAGATTGGCTTTCTGCAGCGGACGCCGCGGGGGAGAGTTGTGACTCCTGCCGCTTATCAGCATTTAGGCCTACCAGTTCCTCCACAGCCGCAATAAGCCTTGTTTTGTTATCATCTCTATTCTTAGGAGGCATCAAGATGAATTTTGCCAGGTGGAAAAAGACAGGAGTGACCTTACTTGCAGGTGCCCTGATTGCAGCCGGCCTTCTTCTTCCAGCAGCTGACAGCCATGCCGATCCGAACGCAACCATCCGGGTTGCGCTGTATGCCGATATTGGCAGCAAATATAAATCTACCGTCCCTTTCGTGACGCTGAGTTCGACGATGGGCTTCAGTCTGATGTCAGGCAGTGCCCAGCTGCTGCCCATTCCGGCCAATAACAAAATCCGGATCAGTCTCGACGGGTATAAGGTCAAGGTAATGGACAGCCCAACATGGCAGGCAGCCGCAGAAGCTGCCAAGCAGCTTCAATCGAGCTCCGATAAACCGATGCTCTTCGTATCCTCGCGGAATGGGGCAACGGTCTATCAGTTGTATACAGGCCCCTATACCAGTGAAAATGCGGCTAAGGAAGGCTTGAACCGGGTAGGCAAAGCCGGCCTAAATCTACCCCAGGGTCAGGTTCCGGCTTTGACGGGAAGTAAACATTTGTCTGCCGGAACCTTTGCTTCCCAGCAGGAAGCGGATGCTGTCATGAACACGATCACAGCTGCCGGATTCGACGCCTGGAAGACTCTGGTGAGCGGAACAGACGGCAGCGCACAAGTAGAAGTGTGGGTGGGCGAAGCGGCAAGCGACAGCGATCTTGCTGCTCTGCGAGCAGCAGTAACCGCTGCGCTTCCGCAGCTTAGCATAGGGGACGGGGCGACAGCCAAGCCGGGAATGATGATCCGTACTGATGCGGGACTGGACTGGAGCAGCGAGAGCCAGGCGTTTCACTATCAGGTGTCCGGCACAGGAGCCAAGTTTATGGCCTCCGGCAATTCTGCGGGCATTCAACTGGCTGAGCGTTCCAAGCGTATTTACCGCGGGAATCTGGAACTCAGCAGTCTCGCTGGATCCCTCGCGGTAATCAATGAAGTTCCGCTTGAACAGTATTTGTATGCGGTTGTCGGCGGAGAAGTATCATCCGGCTGGCCGGAAGAGGCGCTCAAGGCTCAGGCTGTAGCAGCTCGAAGCTATGCACTGACGCAGGGCACCCGCTTTGACGTGGCCAATGTGGTGGATACCACGCTCAGCCAGGTGTATAACGGCATAGGTGCTGAAGCACCGGTGATTACCAAGGCAGTAGATGCTACCGCGGGCGAAGTGTTGATGAGCGGAGGTAAAATAGTTGAAGCTGTATTCTCCTCCAACAGCGGCGGTGTGACAGCTGATCCGTCGGAGGTATGGGGCAATGGCGGCACTACTTTCGTCAGTGTAGCCAGCGCAGAGGATGCTGCAGCTGTAGCAGCTTCGAAGAAGTGGTATTACCTGCTGCTTGACAGCGGGATCACTGGGTATGCTCGTGAGGACAATATCAAATTGACTGGCAGTAAAACGGCGGCTGGCCTGGATATGGCCACAGCGAGCACCAAAGATGTGAATATCCGTCCGTTGCCTGTCATTGAGAGCGGTGCAAGTCCGCT
Organism: Paenibacillus sp. P32E; assembly: GCF_001909085.1. Taxonomy (NCBI): domain Bacteria; kingdom Bacillati; phylum Bacillota; class Bacilli; order Caryophanales; family Paenibacillaceae; genus Paenibacillus; species Paenibacillus sp. P32E. The sequence continues at coordinate 14,033 of NZ_LVYY01000018.1, forward strand.
GGGCAAGCTGAATCCCGGCGAGAATGCTGTAATTCTGGACCAGTTCTATGAGAACGGAAGCTACAGCTGGGTTAAAGGACCTTACACCTCAGCGGATCTGCTCAAAAGCCTATCAGGCAAGGTCAGCAATTCACTGCCGTCTTCTATCGCCAGTCTGGAGGTTACGCAGCGCGGGCCATCCGGAAGAGTAACACAGGTAAAAGCCAACGGCGAGATTTTACAGGTGAAATACCCTGATCTGTTCCGTTCAGCGCTGGGCGGATTGCCCAGTACTTTGTTTGATATTGTACCTGCCGGCAGTTATACTGTATTAGGCGCTGACGGCTCAAAGGGAATTGTTAGCAGTACCCAGAGCACGGACGTACTGTCCGCATCCGGCAAAGTGACGGTGAACGGCAGCGGCACGGTTGTTATGGGGGCAGATACTTCGTCCAGGGCAGTTACAAACAGTCCGGGCTTTTATTTCATCGGCTGGGGAAATGGCCACGGGCTTGGCATGTCCCAGTGGGGGATAAAGGGCATGGCTGACAAGGGGTATGATTACACGAAAATATTGCAACACTATTTTAATAACGTTACTATAGTTAAGGAATGAAGACTGACCATGAATGTAGACGATTATGATTTTCATTTGCCGGAAGAACTTATAGCCCAGACTCCGTTGTCTGACCGCAGTGCGTCAAGGCTGTTGCTCGTGAACAAGGAAAATGGACAATTGGAGCATCGGCATTTTACGGATATACTGGAGCAATTTCAGCCAGGTGATACACTGGTTCTGAACGATACACGAGTGATTCCCGCCCGGCTCTTTGGCGTAAAGGAAGACACCGGCGCGAAGGCTGAGGTTCTGCTGCTGAAGAGTCTGGGGGAGGACCGCTGGGAAGCGCTGGTAAAGCCTGGTAAGAAACTGAAGACCGGAGCGGTGATTATTTTCAGTGATGAGCTTCGTGCAGTTATTGAGGACGAGGCTGATATGGGGGGACGGACGCTCCATTTCATCTATAGAGGGATATTTCAGGAGATTCTGGACAGGCTGGGAAGCATGCCGCTTCCGCCATATATCAAGGAGACGCTTGATGACCGCGAGCGTTACCAGACCGTGTATGCCAAGCATGAAGGTTCGGCCGCCGCACCGACTGCGGGTCTGCATTTCACCCGGGAGCTGCTGGAGCAAATCAAGGCTAAAGGCGTCACGATTGCGTATATTACGCTTCATGTCGGACTTGGAACCTTCCGGCCCATGTCTGTTGAGAAGGTCGAGGAGCATGTAATGCATGCTGAGTACTTTGTATTGTCTAAGGAGACAGCAGATGTGCTTAATGCTGCCAAAGCTAGGGGCGGACGAATCATAGCTGTTGGTACAACGTCCTGCCGGACACTGGAAACGGTGGGCAGACAATCTCAAGGCGGTCCAATTGAAGAGTGCAGCGGCTGGACGGATATTTTTATCTATCCCGGGTATAAGTTTACTGTCGTAAACGCATTGATTACCAATTTCCACCTGCCAAAGTCTACATTGGTAATGCTGGTTAGCGCTCTGGCCGGTCGGGAGAATATCCTTGCCGCCTATGAGGCTGCGATTGAGCAGCAGTACCGATTTTTCAGCTTCGGCGACGCAATGTTTATTTATTAAGCAAGAGGAAGGGTTAAACATATGGCAGCAATTACTTATGAACACATCAAGACCTGTAAACAATCGGGAGCGCGGCTCGGCCGGGTTCATACCCCTCATGGTGTAATTGAGACACCTGCATTTATGCCTGTGGGCACACTCGCTACCGTCAAAACAATGAGTCCAGAAGAGCTGAAGCAAATGGATGCTCACATTATTCTGAGCAACACATACCATCTGTTCCTCCGGCCAGGGCATGATATTATCCGTGAAGCTGGCGGCCTGCACAAATTCATGAACTGGGACCGGCCGATCCTGACAGACAGCGGCGGCTTTCAAGTTTTCTCACTGAGTGATATGCGTAAAATCACCGAAGAAGGTGTGCATTTCCGTTCCCATTTGAACGGGGATAAGAAATTTCTTTCGCCGGAAGTGGCGATGGAGATTCAGAATGCCTTGGGTTCCGATATTATGATGGCTTTTGATGAATGTCCGCCGTATCCGGCAGAGTATGATTACGTTAAAAAGTCACTCGAACGCACCTCGCGCTGGGCTGAAAGATGTCTGAAAAGCCATGCCCGTCCTGAGGACCAAGGGCTGTTCGCCATTGTTCAAGGGGGCATGCATGAGGATTTGCGGCGCCAGAGCGCAGCTGATTTGACTTCCATGGATTTCCCGGGGTATGCTATTGGAGGACTCAGCGTCGGAGAGTCCAAGCAGCTTATGTATGAAGTGCTGGATTATACGGTTCCACTGCTGCCGCAAGGAAAACCGCGTTATTTAATGGGCGTGGGGTCACCGGATGCGCTGCTGGAAGGATCGATCCGCGGAGTAGACATGTTCGACTGTGTTCTGCCTACGCGTATAGCCCGCAATGGAACAACAATGACCAGTCAGGGAAGACTCGTAGTACGAAACGCACAGTATGCACGTGATTTCGGGCCGCTTGATCCGGAATGTGACTGCTATACCTGCCGGAATTATTCCCGTGCTTATTTGCGCCATCTGATCAAAGCCGACGAAACATTCGGCTTGCGGTTAACGACATACCATAATTTGCACTTCCTGCTGGAATTGATGCGTAAAGTGCGTGAAGCCATCAGGGAAGATCGGCTGCTTGATTTTCGCGATGAGTTTTTTGCACAATACGGATTATATGATAATCTCAAAGGCTTTTAGTACAACTGGATTGTGCTTTATTGTTTTTTGAAAGGGGGGAGAATTATGGTACAGCAATTTCATTTTGCAGCAGCTTCAGGGAGCGGAAGCATTCTGGGTCTCGTAGGCCCATTCGTGCTGATGTTTGTGGTATTCTATTTCTTGCTGATTCGTCCACAGCAGAAGAAGACCAAAGCGCGCAACGGAATGTTGAAATCTTTGAAAAAAGGCGATAAGGTAGTAACTATTGGTGGCCTTCACGGCACGATCATGGAAATTTCCGATGATATCGTGGTCTTACGGGTAAATGATGTAACCAAGCTGACCTTCGACCGGGGCTCCATCAGCCACTCTGTTGTTGAAGTAGAAGACAAAGAGTAGTTTATTAAAGTAAAAGGTACATAAAAGCGGCGTCCTCTTAATTAAGAGTGACGCCGCTTTTTTATTATGTGAGACCAAGTTAATTAGCGGAGTTCAGTTGCACGGCTGCGGACAGCCAGTTTGCCTTCTCCGCTGCGTAGGGTCAACTTGGCAAGCTGAACAGCAACAGTAGTCGATACAACGGCCAGTATTGTGCCGCCAAGCATGTCGGTCAGCCAATGAATGCCCAGGTAGAATATGCCGAACACAATGATGACCGCTGACACGGTGGTAATTGCCATCCAGCGGCGATTGCCGGAACGGAAGGCGAGCAGTGCTGTTGATACAGAAATCGCTGTGTGCAGGCTTGGAAAACAGTTGTTCAGTCCTGAGAGAGGTCTGTATTCCTGCTCAAACTTCGGGAAAACATCCAGCATGGTAAAGCGGACACCCGCCGGAACGTAGGACCAGACCTCGTTCACCGGAAAGTATAGATAAAACGGAATGGCAATTGCATAATTCAGAATAATCGTATAGCAAGTCGCATAGAGCATCACACGGTTCTTATCCAGCAGATAAACGCCGAGTGAAGCGGCCAGGACGGATTGAAGCATGAAGATATAGAAGAAAACAATAATCGGCGTCAGCCAGGGCATAAAGAACAGATGCTGTAAATCCCTCACAAAATGGCCTTCAAGCCCAAAGACGAAAGAGGTGTAATCAGAAGTGAGATGTAGCTTCCTCTCAATCTGCAATTCGTATTTATTCAGAGCCAGCACACCGAACATACCTGCAACCAGCAGTAGGAATTTATAAGAGTGCAGAAGTTCTCTTCCGATCTCAACAAAAGCCAGCAGAGGATTGCGGAGGGCACTAAGCCACATCAATACAGCAACAATGACAACTGTGTACAGCATTACATAATTCATGGATTGGTAAAGCAAAACAATCGAAGCCTCCTTGATCCCGTATGAAGTCATATAAATTCAGTTTACCATATTTTAAGGAGTGGGATTCGATTTTTTGCAAAATTAAATTATTTAGGATTTATGCAAATTAACCCCAAACATTCCGCCGAATGCTGCGATGCCTGCTGCACCCAGTATCCATAAGCAGTCTTTGCCGGCAGGTGCGCTGTCCAGTGCCAAAAAACCAATCAGTAATATAATTATTCCGTAGAAAGCTCCCGTAATTCCACCATGATACCAGCCCCTGCTCGATGATCTCCGTCCTGCGGTCAATCCACCGAGGGCGGCAGCAATACCGTGGACAATATAGGTGTACATGGTAAGATCCTGTTCTTCCAGTCCGCTTCCCCACAGGAATAGGGATAGGACAACCGCGCCCAGCAGCATCCACAGGAAGGATTGGCATAAACCGGATAATACAGGACTCGATATTCTCCACGAGAACAGTCGCCGGATGAGATACATGGTACAACCTCCTAATTGTTTTTTGAGCAATACACCCCGACTCAGCTGTGAAAAAACTGCTCCGGAAGCATATGCTAAGTTTTTTGAGCAATACAATACGCAAGAGATTTATTACTAACTATTGTATGGGGAGGCTTGCCCCAATAGTACAAGAATGGTCATGAAGCCTTTTTTACCATTAATTAATAAACCGTCTTCCGAATGTTCCCTTAGCTGAGGGGTCAGAATAGGGGTACATTAATCTGCCCTCACATCAGGCGGGGGTGAATATGGAAGGGGAGCGAAGAGAATATGTTCCAGCATATTTCTGCCCATATTTTTCTGACTGTGCTGATGTATATCTTCATTTTCCTGTGCATGCGGATTATGGGTAAACGGGAGATCGGCAAGCTCTCGGTATTTGATTTGACAATCTCCATTATGATTGCCGAGATTGCTGTCTTCTCCATTGAAGATATAGAACGGCCGATTTATGATGGTCTGGTACCAATGGCAACACTGGTGCTGATTCAGATTCTAGCCGCGCAGCTAAGCCTAAAGAGCAGAAAGCTCCGGCTGCTGATCGACGGCAAGCCAAGCATTTTGATTTCGGATGGCAAGCTGCACCGTGGTGAGATGCGTAAACAGCGGTATAACATTGACGATCTGATGCTTCAGTTAAGGGGCCAGAATATCGATAGTCCGGCAGATGTGGAATTTGCCATTCTGGAAACGAGCGGTCAGCTCACTGTAATCGAAAAAAATAAGGGCGTATCTTCCAGTAATCAAAGTGGTAATAGCAGTTCTGCGGCTGAAACGGGACAGCGTAACGGGATTTCTGAAGGGAATACTTCAGATAGTGTGAAGCTGCCAAGCCATAAAATCAGGTATGAAGGCTTGCCGATTCCGCTTATTATGGACGGTAAGGTTCAGGACCAGAATTTGGAGATGATCGGCAAGACACGATTCTGGCTGAGAACCCAGATCCGTCAAAAGGGTGCCTCGGATTTTCGGGATGTGTTCCTATGCTCCATCGACCATAAAGGCAAAATATATGTAGACCGTTTGCTTCATTGAATGTTCAGCGCCATTTTTTAAAAAAAGGCACCCGGTCCAGATCATGTACGGAGATTAAGCCGGATAACAGACAAATTCCAAAGTAGAGGGCCATTCCGCTTCCTGCGGCTAACATGAATTGGATCCACTCTGCGGACGCGATTGGCACAGAGGTATAGATATAAGACATCCCTGCAGCCATAATGATCATTGCGGCAAACGTTTTGAGCGGATCAGCCAATCTCAGTGATAATGATATTAGCTTGACTACGCTGATCCCGTGCAGAAGAGTCACCAGAATACTATTGGCAATAATGGCGATAATTGCCCCGTAGATTCCATACTCCGGCTGTGAGGCCAGTCCGAGAATCAGTAAAATTTTGATCACCGCTCCGATCAGGGTATTAATTAATGCCCTGCCCGGGCGTTCCATCGCTTGGAGGGCCGCTTGAAGAGGGGCTTGGACATATAAAAACAAGGCGAAAGGGGCCATCATCCGCAGCATTGGCGCTGTATCGGCATTACCGTACATTAATGTACATAACGGTACAGCAAAAATGTACATTATTGCGGCAAAAGGCGCACCGGTCACCATGGCCAGGCGTAGCGCCTGATGCATTCGTTTGTGAATCGTGGGCAGATCATGCCGGGCCGCAGCCTCAGATAAGGAAGGGACGAGAGACACGGCCAGTGAAGAGCTGAGTACCCCAGGCAGCAGCAGCAAGGGGATAACCATCCCCTGGAGGGAGCCGTACTGGGCGGTGGCAGCAGCAGTGGCGATTCCGGCAAGCGCGAGGCTGCGGGCAGTGATAATGGACTCCAGCAAATAGGAGAATGAACCGACAAGCCGTCCCGCAGTGACAGGAACCGAAATTCTTATCAACCTTTTGAAAATGGAAAGATCCTTAGTGGAAGGGCTTGGATTTGGATGCAGCTTCATTTCCGGCATAGAAACAGCAGGGTTTGCAGCAGGAGATATGCCCGCGTTCTTGTCCTTTTTTACGATAAAATAATATTGCCACAGAAGCGCCAGCATACCGACGATTTCTCCTACAGTCACACCCAGCATGGCTCCAGCTGCCGCATAAGCGATCCCTCTCGGAAGCAGAAGCCAGGAGAACCACAGCATAAATACAATCCGGACCACTGATTCCAGCACTGAGGACAACGCAGAGGGGATCATGTTCTGCCTACCCTGAAAATAACCTCTGTAGATTGCAGATACGGCCACAATGGCGATCATGGGTGTCATGCTTACAAAGGTGTAATAGACACGGCTGTCTGTCAGAATCACATTCGAAACCCATGAGGCCCCGAACAGGGCAAGCATTGTGAAAAAAACACCCAGTCCCAGACTAAGGGCGAGCCCGGTATGCAGAATCCTTCGGGATTCCTCCGGGCGTCCTTCCCCTTCGGCTTCAGCAACCATTTTGGCAATTGCCAGCGGGATCCCTCCTGTGATAATGGTAACCAGCACAATGAAAAACGGATAACCGAGCTGATAGAGACCTACGCCCTCGGCGCCGATCACACGCGGTAAAATAATTCGCGGAATAAAACCGAGCATCCGGTTAATAATGCCTGCGGCCAGCAGTATCAAGGTTCCTTGAATAAAGCTCTGTTTCCTCAAAGGGCACTCCTTCTTCCCAAAGTAGTCTCTCCTACATTGATATGCGGCAGGTGGGGTTTTCCATGACAAGCTTTAGTTGTGACAACTTTTCAGCCGGAAGAAGGAAACAAGGAAATATGGTCGAATACATACTTGTGAACATGCATAAGCGAGCGATCTTTGGAGGTGTCAACACGTGGAATCGGAACAATGGAATTACGAACAGCTTAGTGATGAAATCGAAGCCATGTGCCGCAGTAAAGCGGAGGAATTCCGGCTCCTCGGCTATGAATATGTGAAGGGCAAGGATATTTGGGATTGCGTCAGCCGCAATTATGCCAAGGAAGGCAGACCTGCCCTGCATAAGCTGGTGAATGATATCTATTCACTCAAGGCCAATAGTTATATGAACTATCTGACTATTGCCGCTTATCGCGGTTTGAACGGATAAAAGGAACGATTTGCTTTTGCAAACGGGTACTGGAAACGTTAAAGTAAGAGAAGAGCAATTCAGCATTTCCTATCAAAAACGGATGGCTTGCCGCTTGAGCAGAGCCGGCCGTTTCTTTGTGTGATATTTGTACCGTCATTCCTGCCTGAATTGACGGTGATTTCGCACGTAGCTATAATAGGAATATTGAGTAATGAAAGGGGAACTAGCAAGAGCATGAAGAGAATGTTGAGCTTTATTATTACCGTGCTCGTATTGACAGGGGTCATGGTGTTTACCACTCCCGGGCTGCTGGACAAGGTCCGTCTGGGTCTTGACCTAAAAGGCGGCTTCGAGATTCTGTATCACGCGGAGCCGATGGAGGCGGGTGCAGAATTATCTCGTGCTTCACTCCAAAAGACAGCAGAGAGCCTGGAAAAACGGGCCAATGCCCTCGGAACAAGTGAGCCTGAGGTTACTACTGAAGGAACGGACCGCATCCGTCTGAAGATCGCGGGCGTTACCGACGAGGCCGAAGTCCGCAAGAAAATGAAAGAGCCTGCTGTTCTTACTTTCCGTAGTGCCGCTCCAGGCGATGCTGTGGGAACCTACAGCAAGATTGAGCTTGTGGGCAGTGATTTTGTAGAGGGTGCGGCAGATGTTCAACGCGACAAACTGAACCGGCCGGAAATCAGCATTAAGGTCAAAGATAAATCCAAATTTGCTGAGATTACCAAACGTCTGATCGGTCAGAAGCTTGTGATTTATCTTGATGACAGAAAGCTGTCGGATCCTGATGTCAATATGGAAATTCCCGATGGAAATGCTTCGATCTCAGGCAATTATACGCTGGATAAAGCCCGTGAACTGGCTGATACGATTAACCTCGGTGCCTTGCCGCTTAAGCTGACAGAGAAATACTCCCAAAGCGTAGGCGCAACACTTGGTAAACAGTCTCTTGACCAGACGGTGAAAGCCGGACTTGTGGGTTCCGTAATTATTCTGATCTTCATGATCGGTATGTACCGCTTGCCGGGCGCTCTGGCCAGCTTCGCGCTGATCCTTCATACCTGGCTGCTAATTGCGGTGTTCGTCATTGCCGACTTCACCTTGACTCTCCCCGGTATCGCCGCATTCATTCTCGGTATAGGGATGGCGGTTGATGCCAATATCATTACCAATGAACGGATAAGGGAAGAAATGCGCAGCGGCAAGAGCATATTATCTTCTGTCAAAGCAGGGAACAAAACCTCTTTCCGTACGGTAATGGATGCGAATGTAACCACTATTATTGTAGCGGCTGTAATGTTCGCTTTTGGTACCGGTGCGGTCAAAGGTTTTGCACTGATCCTGATTGTGGAAATTGTGCTTAGTATCGTAACGAACCTTTATTTTGCCCATTGGCTGCTTACCGTGCTGGTCAAAGCCGGTGCGCTGAAAAAGCCGAAGCAATTTGGGGTAAAGGAGAGTGACATCCGTGCGCTTTAAGAAAGAGCTTGATTTTGTACATTTGAGCAGATTTTTCTATATTTTTTCCATTGCTATTACAGTTGCAGGTCTAATCTTTCTGGCAACAATGGGCTTGAACTACAGTGTTGATTTCAAAGCCGGGTCCAATGTTGATGTGGCAATGTCGAAGAACATCACACTGGAACAGCTTAAGCCCGCTCTAAATGGTCTTGGAATCTCGAACGAACCGCAGATCACATTGGGCGAGAAACGCGTAAATATCCGCTACGATAAGGAACTTGACAATACCCAGGATGAGGCATTAAAGGCCGCGATTTCGAAGCTGGATGATAAAGCCTCCTTCGAGGTCAATACGGTGGATACCGAAATGGCCAAAGAGCTGGCGCGCAATGCCATTTATTCTGTGCTCCTTTCCTGTCTGGGGATTATCATTTATGTAAGTATCCGTTTTGAATGGCGTTTTGCCTTGGCTGCGATTGTGGCGCTTATCCATGATGCGTTTATCGTCGTTTCCGTATTCTCTATTTTCCGTTTGGAGGTCGATTTGACTTTCATTGTCGCGGTCCTGACCATTATTGGTTATTCGATCAACGATACGATTGTTATCTTTGACCGGATCCGAGAGAATCTGCGGTTCGGCAAGCAGAAAACATATGAGGATCTTAAGTTGCTGGTCAACAAAAGTGTGTCCCAGACCCTTATGCGGTCCCTGTATACAGCATTTACGGTGTTTATTGCCGCGTTTTTCCTGCTTATTCTCGGCGGAGAATCAATCAAAATGTTCTCCCTTGCGATGGTTATCGGGTTGCTCTCTGGAGCATATTCATCCATCTTTATCGCAAGTCCGCTCTGGCTGCTGCTGAAGAAGCGCCAGAAGTCGGCTGGAAAGAGCAATCCGGCAAAGGCCTAAAGTCAGGTACACTTGAAAAGCCGCGTCAAAGACGACGCGGCTTTTCGAAATCTTTGGAGTGGAATGTCAGGCCAAGCAGTCATCATGAGATTACTTGCTAGTGGTAAGGAGGAACTCGTAATGTATGACAAACAATCACCACCAAGTGATAAAGTTGTCTGGACCGGAGTTGCCGGTGATCTTGCATTGGCGGTAGCCAAAGGGACCATTGGTTATGTCTCGGGCAGCAAAGCATTAATTGGTGATGCATTATATTCGGGGTCGGATGCAGCCGCCAAGCTGGCAGAGATTCTACCGCTTCCATGGCGGACAGTGCGGGATCAGAAGAATAGAGCAGCTCAGCGCAATCAGGAGAGCAATAAAGGGCCGATTATAGCCATTCTTTTTTCAGTACTTATTCTAATGGGCGGGCTTCAAATCGCCTTCTCAGCGATTCGTGATCTGACCAGAGGACATTTGTCAGCACCAGAACAAACCGCGCTTGTCGCCGTGCTCATCTCCATTGTTATGAAAGAGGCCATTTTTCAGTACCAGTACCGTTATTTCAAAAAAAAGGGCGATGGCAGCCATGCTGCATATGCAGATAACCACCGCTTCAGTCTATATACTTCAATTACTGTAGTTATCGGGATTTCCTTAGCGATGGCTGGCGGATCTTTAAACTGGCATCCATTGTTATATATGGACCCGATTGCAGCACTGTTAACCGGATGTTTTATTATCCGCAAAGGGTTTTCGCTGATCACTGCTTCTGTATATGGTAAGAAACTTCAGGAGCTTCCTTCCGAAGAAGCAGCCAACTTCATTGAAACGGTACAGCGGGTGCATGGCGTGATCCGGGTAGAATATTTGCAGGCATTGGAACAAGGAAGTTATGTAAATCTCCAGGTCAAAATTAGCGTGAATCCGCGTATTACGGTTATGGAAGCCCAGGATATTTCGGAATGCGCCAGAAAGCTTCTGCAGCACCGTTTTGTGCATGTAGGCGAGGTTCATATGGATGTTGTACCGTATGATCCGGGTTATCCTTACAAAAGCAACCATGAGCTTGTGGACAATGAAATCCCAACGTTGCTTCAATAGCTGCTACGGGAGAGAAAGGTGAAATCTATTGCTTCATTCAAAAACAAGATGGCAATCTCCGGCAGCCGATCCTGATGAAGTTCGGGATTTGGCCCGGACTCTTTCGGTTTCTCCACTCCTGTCGTCGCTGCTTGTGAAGAGAGGAATGAACACGCCGGACAAGGCGCTTATGTTCATGGAAGGCGGAGACCAGGAAGGGCATGATCCCTTTCTGCTTAAGGGGATGACCGAAGCGGTACCCCGGATTAGAAAGGCTCTACAAGAAGAAGAGCATATCCTTGTATATGGCGACTATGATGCGGACGGAGTGTCCAGTACTGCGCTGATGATCTATCTGCTGCGCTACCTGGGCGCTTCTTTTGATATTTATATTCCGCACCGCGCAAATGAAGGCTACGGATTGCATAATCATGCGTTGGATTGGGCGAAGCAGCAAGGAGTATCGCTTATCATCACGGTAGATACTGGTATTAGTGCCTATCATCAAATTGCATACGCTAGCAGGCTTGGGATGGATGTGATCGTTACGGATCACCATGAACCGCCGGAGCTTTTGCCTGAAGCTTATGCGCTGATCAATCCCAAGCTGCCAGACTGCCCTTATCCGTTCAAAGGGTTGGCTGGTGTAGGGGTGGCCTACAAGCTGGCTCAGGCACTGCTTGGGGACGAGGTGCCTGAGGAGTGGAGCGAGATCGCTGCGATTGGAACAGTCGCTGACTTGATGCCTCTTCTGGACGAAAACCGCAGTATTGTTCGTAGAGGCCTCTCCAGCATGCGGAACTCACCATTCCCTGGAATACGTGCCCTGCTTGGGGTTAGCGGGATAACGATGGATACAGTCAGTGCAATGAATATTGCTTTTGGCATGGCTCCGCGAATCAATGCTAGTGGACGGCTGGATCACGCTGGACGCGCTGTTACTCTGCTGACTACAGAGCAAACGGATGAGGCAGAGAAGCTTGCCGGAGAGCTGGATCTGCTGAACAAAGAACGCCAGCTGGTTGTAGAGAGAATTGTGACCGAAGCCACTGCTATGCTGGAACTACAGGTTCAGAAGGACAAGTTGCCTGATATTATAGTGCTTGCCCATCAGGGGTGGAATGTAGGGGTAGTAGGCATAGTGGCCTCCAAGCTGCTGGAACGTTATTATCGCCCTGTGATTATTCTGGATATTCACCCGGAGACAGGTATGTGCAAGGGTTCGGCCCGATCTATTCCCGGCCTGGATATCTATGAAGCCTTAGCCTCCTGCGCGGACTTAATGGATCATTTCGGGGGACATCCGGCTGCGGCCGGGATGAGTCTGCATCAGGAAAAAATTGAGGATTTTGCAGCGGCTCTAAATGATTATGCTGCGAAGGTACTGAAGCCGGAGCACTTTCTGCCGGTGACTTCAGCAGATGAAGAGACGGCCATTGCTGATTTGTCCCTGCAGGCTGCACTTGAACTGGACCGGCTGGCTCCATTTGGAATGGCCAACCCGGTGCCGAAATTCATTGTTCGTGGTGCTGCGGTGAAGGAGACCCGAAAGATGGGGCAGGAAGGCAAGCATCTAAAGCTTGTCCTCCAGCAGGGCAACCATACCATTGAAGTGGTTGCCTTTGGCAAAGGAGGGCTTGCTGAACTGCTCCCGGATGGAACGCTGATCGACATTCTGGCTGAGCTGTCGGTCAATGAGTGGAATGGCTCACGGAAACCGCAGCTCATGCTGCAGGATCTGTCGGTGCCCAGTCCGCAGCTCTTTGACCTTCGCGGTGCAGCCGATGCGGTGAAGCAAGCCTCACAGCTTACAGAACTCCTGCAGCCCTATTGTGGTGGTGAGCCGCTCAGAACAGCTGCTGTATTCCAGAACAGCCGCTTGTCGCCAATGAGCGCGCTCCAAGGCATGTCACTATGGGTATATGATGAGGATGCTGGTATAACACCAGTTCGGCATGAACCGGCAGTTTCAGAAGACACACAGGTATCTCTACTATGCCTGCTAGATATGCCGGAAACACCGGAGCAGCTGGATGCGTTGTTCGCCGCTTTCCCCCATGTGGATAATATTGCCTTACTGCATTCGATCAGGGATGGCCGGGACCGGCTGCAGATGCCGACAAGAGACCACTTCAAAGTGCTATATAAATCATTGGCTGCGCTTGCAGCAGCTCCAATACCCGAGCATGAACTGCTGCTTCGGCTCACCCGGCAGTCTTCCATGGGGATGCGAATGCTGGCCAAAATGCTCGATGTATTCGAGGAGCTTGATTTTATCGAGCGTACTTACGGGAATGTTACCTTTGTTACGCAGCCCGCCGCCAAGAGTCTTACTGCTTCACAGCAATTTGTGAGACTGGGTCAGACTGCGGAAATGGAACGCTATTTCATGGAAAGCAGCCGCAGCGAGCTGCAGGAGTGGATGCTGTCCCGCCGCCCGGATGTATCCCGGGTGGGATAAGTCAAATGCTTTCCGAACCGGGTTAATTCGAAGTCAATTCAGTGAGGTAACGCTCACAAACTTTTGAGGAGATGATAGTGTGGATTTTAAAGACAGTATTCGTGTGATTCCGGATTTCCCGCAACCGGGCATCAGCTTCAAAGATATTACTACTTTGCTTAAGGATGGCGAAGCTTACCGCCGGGCGATTGATGAGCTGAAGGCTCTGGTATCACATCTGCAGATCGACGTGATTGCCGGTCCAGAGGCCCGTGGATTTGTGGTTGGCGCCCCCCTTGCTTACGCGCTGGGTGTCGGTTTTGTACCGATCCGCAAAAGCGGCAAGCTGCCGTATGAAACGATTGAGGTAGGGTATGATCTGGAATACGGTAAAGACACGCTGGCGGTTCACACGGATGCGGTCAAGCCTGGACAAAACGTACTTATTGCTGATGATTTGCTGGCAACGGGAGGCACCATTGCCACTTCGGTCAGCCTGATCGAGCAACTGGGCGGCAATGTGGTCGGAGCGGCCTTCCTGATCGAATTGACCCAGCTTGCCGGACGGAATAAGCTCTCCGGTATCGGGGTTCATTCGCTCCTTACCTACGAAGACTAATTAAAACCAGTGTTCTTTTCCCGGGAAATAAAAAGCGGACTGCTGTCGATTATAGACAGCAGTCCGCTTTTTTATAGAGTATATTTATCGTATTAATTATTGTTAATGTGCTGTTTTGTCACTGCTCTGTTCATTGGATAAGCCGAGTACTTCAATTAATTTGAATAGCAGGGACAGAACCATGCCGACAATGGTTGCTAGCGCCATACCTTTAAGCACTACACCGCCAATAGTAAGTGAAATACCACTAATGCCGACCACAAGGACCAAAGTAGCCAGAATCATGTTGGTTGCTTTAGAGAAATCAACTTTTTGCTCGACAAAGATGCGCAGACCGGAAGCCGCGATGACACCGAACAGCAGCAGTGAGACGCCACCCATAACAGGCTGCGGGATATTGGCAATAATAGAGGAGAATGTTCCGGAGAACGAGAGCAGAATTGCAATTACTGCTGCGCCGCCGATCACATAGACCGAATATACTTTGGTCAGCGCCATAACGCCGATATTTTCACCATAAGTCGTATTTGGGGTAGAACCGAAGAAGCCGGAAAAAATAGTGGAAATCCCGTTGCCCATCAGTGAACGGTCCAGCCCGGGATCTTTGGTCAGGTCTTTGCCGACAATGTTGCTGGTAACGAGTAAGTGGCCAATGTGCTCCACAATGACTACAAGGGAGACTGGAATAATGGTCAGGATAACCTGCCAGTCAAAGGAAGGGGTAATAATGGTGGGGTGGGAAAAGAAATGCGCTTTTGAGATTGCGTCTGTATTCACCACTTGCATAATATAGGCCAGAACATAACCGGTTACGATACCGATGAGGATATGAATGATTTTGGGGAAGCCGCGGAATAGCACTGCGCCAATGACAGTTACGCCCAGAGTTACCATGGAAAGGGTGATAGCTTTGGTATCAGGGGTCCAGTCGGTCACACTCACGCCTTCAGGGGCAATCAGTCCAGCCATGCGCGCCGCTACGGGTACCAGTTCCAGTCCGATGGTTGCTACGATAGCGCCCATAACCGCCGGAGGAAATACCACATCAATCCAGCCGGTTCCGGCATAACGGACGATCAATGCGACTAGAATGAAAATAACCCCTGTAACGATAAAAGCACCCAGAGCAAGCGAATATCCATGCTGGTGATCCGCCTGGTGTTTATCCAATACGCTAAGCACCGGTGAGATGAAGGCAAAGCTTGATCCGAGGTATGCTGGGATTTTGCCGCGGCAGATCAGGATGTACAGCAGTGTGCCAATACCGTTCATCAGCAGGATCATGCCGGGGTCTACCCCGAACAGATTAGGGACAAGCACCGTGCTGCCGAACATGGCGAACAAATGCTGAAGGCTCAGCAGAAAGCCCGGGCCCCAAGGGAGCTTTTGGTTAACTTGAATTTCGCGTTGCAATGGTATTCACTTCTCTTTCATGTCTAATTTATGTGAGGTTCCAAAAAACCGCCTTTACTAGATTAAATAGAACGGCGTCTTTTTACAACAACATTTTTGCAAGTGCCACGAAATTGTCTATTCTTGATACCATTCATTACCCGGATGCCACGCTATGGCAAGTGTTGACGTAATCCATCACAAGCGTCATAATTATAGACAACTTTACACTGCGGGTAGCGCAGATTTGAAACATATGGAACCTGCAAATTCAGCGAGCGCTTGCGGGTTCATTTTATTATAGAAAGGAAACGGATACGACGAGAATGGGCATAGAGCAATTAACCGAAAAGGCCGGCGCCTATATAAAAGAAAAAGATCTTCTCCGCATCCGGGAAGCTTATGAATTTGCCGATCAGGCTCATCACGGGCAGGTTCGGAAATCGGGGGAGCCATACATTCTGCATCCGCTCGCGGTCGCAGATATTGTCGTCAATATGCAAATGGATGTCATTTCCATTATTGCAGCGCTGTTGCATGATGTTGTAGAGGATACGACCGTTTCCCTGGAGCAGATCCGTGAGAAATTTGGCGATACCTGCGCGATGCTGGTAGACGGACTGACCAAGCTGGAACGGATTCGTTTCCGCTCCAAGGAAGAGCAGCAGAACGAGAACTACCGCAAGATGTTCATCGCCATGGCTCAGGATATCCGGGTCATTGTAATCAAGCTGGCAGACCGTCTGCACAATATGCGTACACTTAAGTACCAGTCGGAAGAAAGCCAGCGACGTATTTCTTATGAAACGCTGGAGATTTTTTGTCCCATTGCGGACCGGCTGGGGATTTCTGCGATCAAATGGGAGATGGAGGATATTGCCCTCCGGTATCTGAACCCGCAGCAGTATTACCGTATTGCTAACCTGGTCCACAAGAAACGTGCAGAACGGGAGCAGTTCATCGATAGCGTTATCGGCCGTATCCGTTCCAAACTGGACGAAATGGGCATCGAAGGCGATCTTTCGGGCCGTCCGAAGCATATTTACAGCGTGTATAACAAGATGAGTACGAAGAACAAGCAGTTCAATGAAATTTATGATTTGCTTGCCATCCGCATTATCGTCGACAATATTAAGGATTGTTATGCCACACTCGGCATTATTCATACTCTTTGGAAGCCGATGCCTGGCCGTTTCAAGGATTATATTGCCATGCCCAAAGCAAACATGTACCAGTCGCTGCACACCACCGTGGTGGGTCCGGGCGGAGAACCGACTGAAGTGCAAATCCGCACATGGGAGATGCACCGTACGGCTGAGTTCGGGATTGCGGCCCACTGGGCTTACAAAGAAGGCAGCGGTAATAATGTCAATCCGGAGAACCGTATGCCATTTTTCCGCGAGATTCTGGAGCTCCAGCATGAGGCGAAGGATGCCGAGGAGTTTGTAGAATCACTCAAGATGGACTTTTTCTCCGATCTCGTATTTGTGTTTACCCCTAAGGGTGAGGTTGTAGAGCTCCCGGCAGGTTCTGTACCGCTTGACTTTGCCTTCCGGATTCATACAGAGGTGGGGAACCGGACGATCGGCTCCAAGGTGAACGGGCGTATTGTGCCGCTGGACCATAAGCTGAAGACCGGGGATATCGTGGAGATTCTAACCTCGAAGAACTCTTACGGCCCGAGCCGTGACTGGCTGAAGATTGCCCAATCCTCTCATGCCCGCAGCAAGATCAAGCAATGGTTCAAGAAGGAGAAACGCGAGGAGAACGTTGAAAAGGGCCGGGAAGCGATTGAGCGTGAGCTGAAACGTCTGAACGTGGAAGTTTCGGATTGGCTCACGGAAGACAAATTGTCGGAAGTGGCCAAAAAATTCGCGTTCAATGATGTAGAAGATATGCTCTCGGCAGTGGGATTTGGCGGAATTACCGCCGCCCAAATTGCTTCCAAGCTTACAGAGAAGCTGCGTAAGGAACAGGAAGAAGCAGCCGGCCATCTGGAGCTAACTTCCCAAATGAAAGAAATCAAATCAAGTGGGGAGAAGCGCAATCAGCCGACCAACGGAGTACGTGTAAAAGGCATTGATAATCTTCTTGTGCGTTTTGCGCGATGTTGCAATCCGGTACCAGGCGACGATATTATCGGCTATGTGACCCGCGGCCGCGGCGTTTCCGTCCATCGTGAAGACTGCCCGAATATTCCTGCCGAAGGGGATGGCGAAGAATCGGCACGGGTGATCGAAGTGGATTGGGAAGGCAGCATGGAGGCCAACTATAGCGTGGATATTGAGATTACCGGCCATGACCGGAATGGACTTCTCAATGAAGTGCTGCAGGCCGTGTCGGAGAGCAAGACGAATATCTCGGCTGTCACCGGACGAAGCGACAAGAACAAAATGGCGATGATTCATATGACGATTCTGATTCGCAACACCGATCATCTGCAGTCTGTGGTCGATAAGGTGAAGCGGGTCAAGGATGTATACACAGTAAACCGGATTATGCAGTAGACATCCATGCCGCTCTTTCGCGGTACTTCAGACGATGAGGTTTCATAGATGGTGCCCTCCATTTGGCTTCGCCAAATTCGAGGCTTTCATAACAATGTCCTCCGTTCGGACATCGTTATTTCAGGATAGGGCAAGGAGCTGAAAGGCTAATGAGAGTTGTAGTGCAGCGCTGCAAGGAAGCCAGGGTGAGCGTAGACAGTGCTGTGACCGGAGCCATTGGTGAAGGCCTGATGCTGCTGGTCGGCGTTACCCATGAGGATACAGAGAAGGACGCCAAGTATTTGGCAGATAAAATAGCCGGACTTCGCATTTTTGAGGATGAGGCCGGTAAAATGAACTTCAGTGTCACCGATACAGGAGGAGCTATATTATCCGTGTCCCAGTTCACGCTATATGGGGACTGCCGCAAAGGCCGCCGTCCGAACTTTATGGCCGCAGCTGCGCCTGCCGAGGCAGAGCGGCTATATGATTACTTTAATCAAGAGCTGAGAGCCGGAGGGCTGCAGGTGGAGACCGGTGTCTTCGGCGCTATGATGGATGTGTCGCTGACCAACTGGGGGCCGGTAACGCTTCTGCTCGACAGCCGTGGCTAATCCTTAGTATCAAAATGAACCACAGAACAATAGGTATTGAATGATCCAAAGTGTCATACGAAGTTCCGTAAGGAATTGGCGTGAGGCACTTTTTTTGTTTTTGTAAAGGAATCTGGTTTCATGGGCCCCCCCTTCTTTCGTACGGATAGACCCTACTTGGGCTGGATAAACTAGAAGGGATCGAGTATATGCAGATAGCGGGGAATCAGGTCATGAGACAATCAGAAAAGTCGCGGAGCTGGAGCAGCATTCCTGCATGCAGTGCAGGCTGCTGTGCTGAAGCTATGGCGGCAGCCAAGGGTTCCGATGATTATAGAGAACCTCAAGTGTTAAAAGGAAACAGCCGCAGTCTTTTGCCGCGCACCTGAGGATTAGGGAGTGCGGTTTTTCCTGTGTGTGTCTTCAGTTCACAGCTTCGTTCTTGAAGGTAAATATCCCGGAGTTGTACCCGGGTCGTTAGAAAGCCTGTTAATGCGGGTAATAGAAAGACGAAGACGAAGACGAAACTTATTGCATCCATCTGTAATGGTCCGCAAATCCTGATCAGTGCCAGGAATTCAGTGATCTTACCATTCATAAGGAGGGAACGACCATGAGTACAAGAATTCAGGCGTATTTCAGAACCGAAAGTGAAGCGGAAGGTGCGAAGACAGCTTTGATCCCTTACGGTGTGGAAGGCATAGAAGTATCTCCATTAACAGATCCTCTGGACAAAGGAGACCACCGCAGCCGTAATATTCTGCTGCCGCTGGTGCCTTACAACAATTCATCCATGGCCGGGGGGGCTTTTGGGGTTGCAGGCGCGACAGGTTCGCTTTCTGGAGCGGCCATCGTACCGGGCATCCGGGTGGACGATGATCTGGACGACAACACAGATGCACGTAGTGCCGGTGATGTACGCAGCGGATCGGATGCAGATGACCGTAATTTGGACGATCTGCATTATGTGATGGCCCTCAAGGTACCTGAAGAAAAGCATAATGAGGTCGTTGAGGTTCTGCGCGGCAAACATGCCTTTGTGGAGATTTTTGAAGATTAATGTAGGTTCAGGCTAACGGTCTCCGGACAAGAGCGTGATTAGGGAAAGAAGGTTGCTGAACATCTGAAAGGCTCCGTAACCCTTCGTAAAGGGCTTGCGGAGTTTTTTTATTGGTTAATACCCAAAATATGTACTATATCTCTAGACAGAGAATAATGTTGTAGTGTAAAGTGATTTGTGGGCAAGAATTGGGGAATGTCCTGGGCAATAGAACGCTTTCTTTTCTGTAATGTAACCGTAATATTCCATTCATGATTCCTTAATATAGCGTGTTTATAATAGAGGCATGACCCCCTTTTTTATAATATATGATGATGGACCTGCAGCAATCGGCTGCAGGTCATTTTTTTTTACCCGCGTGTCCAGAGGCATATAGAGAGGATGTATTTTGTTCCATGCCTTGACTTTAGCGCAGTGGTTCAGTAGAATCTAACAATATACGATATGTTATAGTGTTTTGATGACGGGACCAAGTAATCCGTAACCCACAACCCCAGAGAAGAATCCCCGCTGAATCAGTGTAGTCCATTAGAAGGATTAACACACTGTTTACGCGCTGGCTGTAAGGATTCTGTTGATGAACGGATGAATGACTTCCCCGAGAACGCACGGCGAAAGCAGGCAATCACAGGATTGCCGCAGGTCAGTAGCCGGAGCGCGTAGGCGGGCGTTAACCGCTTAGAGCGGGTTTAGGGATGGTTATCCTGAATCCGGAATGTGGGTGGTACCACGGGTGAATTATTGGTTATGATAATCCCTCGTCCCTGTTTGTAACAAACAGAGACGAGGGATTTTTTGTTATTTTCAGGAGGGATTGGCTGTGGCAAAGGAAAGATTTGAGAAGCCTACGGGCACGCAGGATGTGCTTCCGGGTGCAGTGGAGAAATGGCAGGTTGTTGAGAGCAAGGCGAGAGATCTCTGCCGGCGGTTCAATTACCGTGAGATCCGCACACCGATGTTCGAGCACACAGGGCTCTTTGAACGCGGCGTGGGGGAAACAACAGACATCGTGGAAGGTGAAATGTACACCTTCAAGGATAAGGGAGACCGCGATCTGGCGCTTCGTCCGGAAGGAACAGCCGGTGTAGTGCGTGCCTATGTTCAGAACAAGCTGTATGGTGAACCGGATGTCAGCAAGCTGTACTATATCGGACCTATGTTTCGTTACGAACGGCCGCAGGCAGGAAGATACCGCCAGTTCCACCAGTTTGGTATTGAAGCCTTTGGAGCGGTAGACCCGGCTATTGACGCGGAAGTAGTATCTATGGGCTATCAGTTCTACAAGGATCTGGGACTGAAGGATGTAAAGGTGGAGCTGAATTCTGTAGGGAATGCGCCCAGCCGTGCGGCTTACCGCGAGAAACTCCTGAACTTCCTGCGGCCAATGCGGGATACCCTGTGCAGTGACTGTCAGCGCCGGATGGAGCGCAATCCGCTGCGCGTGCTGGACTGCAAGGTGGACCAGGATAAATTTGGCGGCGCACCATCCATTCTCGATAGTCTGGATGAGGAGTGCACCACACATTTTGAGCAGGTCAAAGCACATCTGGATGTTATGGGTGTTGAATACAGTATTAACCCCCGTCTTGTACGTGGTCTCGATTATTACACGCATACCGCGTTTGAATATAAAGCGGCTGGTATCGGCTCGATTGATACTGTTGGCGGCGGCGGCCGTTACAACGGTCTGGTGGAAGAAATCGGCGGGCCGGATCAGCCGGGCATCGGCTTTGGAATCGGATTGGAGCGGATTCTGCTGATTCTGGAGAATCAGGGTGTAGAACTGGAGCCAGCCAAGCCGCTGGATGTGTATTTTGTCGCTCTCGGGGAAGCTGCAGACATGGAAATTACAAAGCAGCTGTTCACGTTGCGAAGCCTGGGGTACTCTGCGGAACGGGATTACCTTGGACGCAAGATGAAGGCGCAGATGAAATCGGCAGACCGTATGAATGCACGGTATACAGCGATTCTGGGCGAAGATGAGCTGAGCAGCGGCGTCATAGCCCTGAAATCGATGGAAACAGGTGAACAGCGGACTGTAAGGCTGGAAGACCTGGCAGCATCACTGACTTAGGATTGACATGGATAGGAATGCACAGCAATTAATGAGACCAAATAGGTATTTTAACCATAAAGGGGTAGGATAAATTATGAGTAGAAGTCATAACTGTGGACAGCTGACATTAGGGCATATTGGCGAGACGGTAACACTGAACGGCTGGGTGCAGACCCGCCGCGATCTGGGGGGCGTGCTGTTTATCGACCTGCGCGACCGCAGCGGAATTGTGCAAATCGTGTTCAACCCGGACTACTCCGGTGAAGCGCTGCAGACTGCTGACAAGGTTCGCAGTGAATATGTGCTGTCCGTTACAGGCAAAGTTGTGAAGAGAGATGAAGAAACCATTAACCGCAATCTGCCTACCGGCGAGATTGAAGTACAGATTACAGAAATCGAAGTACTGAATGCAGCCAAGACTCCACCATTCTTCATTGAAGATGGAGTGGAAGTCGATGAGTCCCTCCGAATGAAATACCGTTACCTCGACCTGCGCCGTCCGGAAATGTACAAGACCATGCTGCTCCGTTCCAAAGCGGCCAAAATCTTCCGCGACTTCCTGGACAGCGAAGGTTTTATCGATATCGAAACCCCAATACTGACCAAAAGCTCCCCGGAAGGCGCACGTGATTATCTGGTGCCAAGCCGGGTGCATGACGGTGAATTCTTCGCGCTTCCGCAGTCGCCGCAAATCTACAAGCAGCTGCTGATGGTTGGCGGCATTGAACGCTATTACCAAATGGCCCGCTGCTTCCGTGATGAGGACCTTCGCGCGGACCGTCAGCCGGAATTCACCCAGTTCGACATCGAGACCTCATTTATGCCTCAGGACGAACTCCTGTCCATGATGGAATCGCTGATGCAGCGTCTCCTGAAAGAAACAATTGGCGTAGAAGTCTCCACTCCGTTCCAGCGCCTGACCTATGCCGAAGCTATGGGCAAATATGGCTCCGATAAGCCGGACCTGCGTTTTGGTCTCGAACTGGTAGAAATGAACGATATCGTAGCCGCCAGCGGAGTGAAAGTGTTCGCCTCTGTCATTGAAAAGGGCGGAGAAGTGAAGTGCCTCAACGCCAAAGGCTGCGGCACCTGGACCCGTAAGGAAATCGATGACCTGGGACCTTATGCTGCACGTTACGGCGCGAAGGGCCTGGCTTGGATTCAAGTAAAAGACGGCGAGTTCAAAGGCCCAATCGTCAAATTTTTCACGGAAGAAGAGATCGCTGCTGTGAAGGAGCGCACAGGCGCTGAAGAAGGTGACCTTCTGCTCTTCTCGGCTGACAATAAGAAAGTTGTGGCAGATGTTCTTGGGGCGTTGCGCCTGAAGATCGGCCGCCAGCTTGGCTTGATCGATGACAGTGTATTCAAATTTGCCTGGGTAACTGAATTCCCGCTTCTCGGCTATGATGAAGACCAAAAGCGTTATGTAGCGGAACACCACCCGTTCACCCGTCCTATGGACGAAGACCTGCATTTGTTCGACACAGATCCTGGTGCTATCCGCGCGCAAGCCTATGATATTGTACTTAACGGCTATGAAGTCGGCGGCGGCTCGCAGCGTATATACAAGCGCGATGTTCAGGAGAAAATGTTCGATGCCCTTGGCTTCACAACAGAAGTAGCCTATGAGAAATTCGGTTACTTGATGGATGCCTTCGAATACGGCACGCCTCCGCATGGCGGAATCGCGTTTGGGTTCGACCGTCTGATTATGCTGCTGGCAGGCCGTACCAATCTCCGTGAAACAATTGCTTTCCCAAAAACAGCAAGTGCAACCGATTTGCTGATGGATGCACCTGCACCGGTAGACGCTAGTCAATTGGAGCAGCTTCATATTAGACTGGCTCCTAAGCCAGACAAAGAAAAGAAATAAATCATTTTGAAGTTCTGTAAGCTTATGCTTACAAAACTTTGATAGGAGGCTGTACGTTATGCTGCATCAGTTCTCACGTACGGAGCTGGCTATTGGACCAGAAGGTCTGGAGATCATGAAAAATAGCACAGTGGCAGTGCTCGGGATCGGCGGTGTGGGTGCTATGGCTGTTGAAGCTCTAGCCCGCACCGGAATCGGCCGGATTATCCTGATAGACAAGGATACGGTAGATATCACGAATATCAACCGCCAGATCCATGCACTGACCACAACCGTTGGCCAGAACAAAACGGATCTGATGGTGGAGCGCATCAAGCTGATCAATCCGGAATGCGAAGCGATTGCGCTGAACATGTTCTATACGGACGAAACGTATGAGGAGCTGTTCAAGTATAATCCTGATTTTGTAATCGATGCTTCGGATACCATTATCTATAAGATTCATATCATCAAGGAATGCCTGGCCCGGGGAATTCCGATGATTTCAAGCATGGGCGCAGCCAACAAAATGGATCCAACCCGTTTTCAGGTGGCTGACATTTCAAAGACCAGCATGGACCCGATTGCCCGTGTCGTACGCCAGAAGCTGCGCAAGGAAGGTATCAAGAAAGGCGTTAAGGTTGTGTTCTCAACGGAAGAACCGGTGAAGCCGCGTGAGGATGTTACAGAACAGATTGTTCCCGCCAATGCGCCGGACCGGCGCAAAGCCAAACAACCTCCGGCCAGCAACTCGTTTGTGCCCCCGGTCGTTGGTCTCATTATGGTTAGTGTCACCGTACGCGACTTGCTGGAGGCAGGCGGCATCACTGTATAAGAAACGCTGATTGTGAAGGATGACCGCAAGGTACTAGGGGATGAATGATTTGTAGAACAAAGGGCGTACAGCCGCCATCCGGCTGTTTACGCCCTTTTATTGAAATATAAGAATTTATATGTTTCATGCTATAAATTATCCTTATATTTCTCGCTGTAACGGATACCGTCCTTAAAAGGACGGCGAAGCCGTTTCCACTTGCGGTTTATTAATGCAACAGAGGCTTACCCGTGATTCAATGATTAGTGGAGGTTTTTTTATGAAATCGAAGGTTTGGCGAAATAGTGTAGGCCTGGAGCCGGGCGACAACTGGAAAAGGGAACTCTCGGCAGGTATTCTGTCCTATTTTGCTTCTGTATATATTGTGATGGTCAACGCGGCAATTCTGCATGATGCAGGGATGCCGCTGCGGGCAGGGATGGTGGCAACACTGCTGACGGCAGTTGCAGGCTGTCTCCTGATGGCCTTTGGTGGCAAAACGCCGATTATAGTGGTGCCGGGTATGGGCATCAATGCTTTTTTCACCTATACGCTGGTGCATTCCATGAAGCTGGACTGGCGTGAAGCGCTCGCAGTAGTAGTCGTAACAGGAGTGCTGTTCGCCATTGTGGCATTTACCTCGCTGTACCGGATTTTAAGCGATGCGATTCCCCATAATTTGCAGCATGCGATTACGGTCGGGATCGGGCTGTTTCTGACGTTTATCGGTCTGCAAAAAAGCGGCATCGTTATTGCCCATCGCACGACCTTTGTCGCCATCGGCCACTTTAGTAATCCGGCTGTTATCACCTCCTGTGTGACTCTTATTCTTGCGCTGGTGCTGTTCATCCGTGGTACAAGGGGCGGACTGCTGATCAGTATGCTGACAGGTACGGGGCTGGCTTACCTGCTGGGGGCGGCACATGCACCGGAAAAGGCAGATTCAGGGCATATTTTTGCTGGATATGGTGATGTGTTTGTCGGAATGGACTGGAGCCGGGGGATCAGCCTGGTCTTCTGGATCGCTGTATTCCTACTGCTGCTGATTGTCGTGTTTGAAAATATCGGACTCATCTCGTCCCAGACGCTGATGGCAGGCCGTCCGGAGCGCTTCAAAAGCAGCCTCCGTGCGCTATCCATCGCTAATATCGCTGCCGGACTGTTCGGCAGCAGCCCTGTGGTTGCGGCTGCTGAATCTACGGCAGGGATTGCTGCAGGCGGCCGCTCCGGCCTGACCTCACTGGTCACAGGCCTCCTGTTCAGTGCCACGTTTCTCTTCATTCCGCTGCTGGCCTACGTGCCGGACAGCGCCATTGCGCCGATTCTGATTGTCATCGGCGGCCTGATGGTGCAGAGTGTACGCGAGATGGATCTCAGCGACTTGACCGAGCTGTTCCCCGCATTCCTGATTATGGTGATGATTCCGTTCACCTACAGTATCGTGGACGGTATGGCTTTTGGTTTCATCACCTATCCGATTGTGAAGCTGGCTATGGGCAAAGGCAAAGAGGTTCCGCCCGCGCTGTATGGCATCGCCGGTTTGTTTGTGGCTAACTTTGTGCTGCATGCTTTGATGGGATAGGTCTATTCCAAGCAGAAACGGACCCCGCTTCTGCTTGGTTCAAAAGGGATGGTATTCCAGAATCTGTTGTGATATGATGAATATCCTTTTTGTGTGAGTGAAGCCAGTCTTGCACGGGGCAAATCAGGGTGTGCGCTTGCCGGGAGCAGGCGTAACCCATAGACTTTTAGGAGGTAACTGAAATTGGAGGACAACTTTCAAAG
Organism: Paenibacillus sp. P32E; assembly: GCF_001909085.1. Classification (NCBI taxonomy): domain Bacteria; kingdom Bacillati; phylum Bacillota; class Bacilli; order Caryophanales; family Paenibacillaceae; genus Paenibacillus; species Paenibacillus sp. P32E. Next base: position 40,209 of record NZ_LVYY01000018.1, read on the forward strand.
TGCCTATCAAGAGGAAGAAGACAGGCTGAACAGCGCGCTTACGGAGATTGACACCGTTCTTGAGAGACTGCGGGGCATTCCGGTATACACTGGGCATGAGTATACGGAGCAGGTGCTGGAGGACTCAAGAGAGCAGCGGCGCAAAGATCTTGCCAAGCTGCGGCAGGAGCCTTATTTCGGACGGCTTGATTTTCAGGGCAAGGATGAGGATGAACGCAAGGCGCTCTATATCGGTAAAATCGGTGTAGACCGGGAACAGGTAAGCGACCGTCCGCTGGTGATCGACTGGCGTGCTCCGGTAGCGAGCCTGTTCTATTCGTTTACCGGCGGGACGGAACCAGCCTCCTACGAAGCTCCGGAGGGGCTGATCGAAGGGCTGGTGTACCTGAAGCGGAACGTAGTGATCCGCAAGCAGATTCTGGAGCGGGTAGCAGATACCTATAACCGCGACAGCGACGCTCCGGCCGTATCGGATGAATTTCTAGTCTACCGGCTGGGTGAGAACAAGGACAACCGGCTCCGTGACATCGTCTCAACGATTCAGGAGGAGCAGGACAGGATTATCCGGGCGGCAAAGAACACCGCGCTCATTATCCAAGGCGTGGCGGGCAGTGGGAAAACCACGGTCGCTCTGCACCGGCTGGCGTTCCTGCTGTATCAATACAAGGATCAGGTATTAGCGGAGAAAATGATTATTTTTGCGCCAAACCGGATGTTCCTGGATTATATTTCGGATGTGCTGCCGGAGCTTGGCGTCGGCAATATCGCCCAGAGCACCTTCCCGGACTGGGCAGCAGATGTGCTGGGGGTTGTGCTGCCCGAGCAGAATGCAGCAGATACTATGAATCTTTGGTTTGAACGCGAAGGCGGTATGCCGGAGATTACGGAAGAAACACCAGGCCGTTTCAAGGGATCGACTGCCTTGATGGGAATTATTGAGTCTGCTATTGGCCTCCTGGAGAACGGTGCGGTGCCGGAAGGCGACTTCAGTCCCTGGGAAGGCTCAGTGCTGCGCCGGTCCATGATTTTGCGCTGGCATAATGAGGAGTACGCTCCGTATCCGCCAGCCAAGCGCAAGGAACGGGTCATGGCGCGGATTCACCGCTGGATTGAAATGGAGCTGAAGAAGAGTCCCTCGGCTGCGGCACTTAAGGACCGGAAGAAGAAAAGTGCGGCGCGCGAAAAGGCCTACAGCACAAAATGGCCGAAGTATGATCCGCTGATGATCTACAAGCAGATTTTCCGTGCCGTAAAGGTCCCTGAGGATTGGCCGGCAGAGGCGCCGGACAGAATTCCGCAAGGTGTGCTGAAGCTGACGGTCAAGGACCTCAAAAAAGGCATTTTGCATGAAGAGGATCTGCCGCCGCTGCTGTACATTCATTATTTGCTGAACGGAAATGAAGGCAGCAGCCGCTTTGACCATATTGTTATTGATGAAGCGCAGGATTTTTCACCTTTTCAGATTGCAGTACTGGATTTGTATGTAAAAGGTCATTCCTTTACCATTCTGGGCGATTTGTCCCAGGGGATTCATGCTTATAAAGGCGTGCATGCCTGGGAAGAAATGCAGACTCTGTTCGCCCCTGAGCACACGGCTTACCATGCGCTGACGCGCAGCTACCGTTCAACCATGGAGATTATCGAATTCGCCAACGGCATTCTGTCCGCCGGAGTCGGCAGCAGCCTGCTGGCCGTACCCGTCTTCCGCAGCGGAAATCCGGTTCGGCTGATTCCATACGCAGAAGAGAAGCCGGAGCATACAGCAGGCGGGGACAGCCGCATGGAGGCCGTTAGAACGGCGCTGGCATCGCTCTCGGGCCGGGAATACAGGACAGTGGCTGTATTGACCCGCAGCCTGCGGGAAGCCGCAGAGCTGTACACAGAGCTTGCAGGGTCGTTCGATGATATTCATCTGATCGACGGCAGCATGACCGAATACCGGGGCGGGCTGTCCGTGCTGCCGGTCTACCTGTCCAAGGGGCTGGAGTTCGACGCTGTAATCCTCGCTGATGCGGATTCAGACCATTACGGTGACGCGGCTTGGGATGCGAAGCTGATGTATGTAGGCTGTACCCGTGCTCTCCACGAGCTGTGGATGCTCCACGGCGGCAGTCTTCCGCCATATCTTCGGAATGGGGATGGGACTGCACTAGGGTGGCCTGAATAAGAAATTCCGTAATTTTCTTTCCCCTCCGTTCTGGTGGAGAACGATTATAACTATTCTTGAACTTGTAACCGGGGCTTCCCTATGGCTTAATAATAAGTGTCCGGCCGGGCAAGATTACTTCTGGAAGGAGGCTGATTGGAATGTTTTCAGAATACGAGGTGGTTTCCGTCTAGTGCGGAAGCCTGTATACGAGGAGGCCGCGAGGCCTCCTTATCATTTATGAAGAGTATATTACATTGAATGTAGACGCTAACCACAGGGTTTTATATAATGAAATTACGGTTTTACCAAATTTGAGGAGAAGAAAGGAGGCAGGTGACATGAAGCTGATGAACAGCGCAGTGATCGGACACAAGGGAACACACCTGTTGAAGGAGGAAACGGTACGTGAGTTATGTAAATGGAAAGGATGTGCTCCCCCCGGGTCTGCTCGAAGAGCTACAGGGATACATCCAGGGTGAACTGCTCTACATCCCGAAGAAAACGGAAGAGCGGGTAAAATGGGGCGAGAACAGCGGCTCCAGGCAAGAGATTGCCAGCCGGAACGAGGAAATTTTCTGCAGTCACAGCAGCGGCTGCTCGGTGAACGAGCTGCAGAAGAGGTATCACTTATCTGAAGAAAGCATCCGCAAGATTATTTCAAAAACACGGCTGGCGATGAACCGCTAGCCTGAACTTTGAACAAAGAGCATGGCACCCGCCAGGAGAGCGAGGTCATGCTCTTTTATTTAAATATAAGTATTTATATGTTTCACGCTATAAATGATCCTTCTATTTCTCGCTGAAACGGATATCGTCCTTTTATAGGACGACGAAGCCGTTTCCACTTCGCTTGCTGCTGCCGTGTGGTATGATAGAGAGCGGAAATGCTTTACAACGCCTACAAGATCATAGCAAGGAAGTGGAATCATGGATTTATTTTCTTTCGGTGAGGAACCCGCGGGCGGACGTCTGCTTGCAGACCGGATGCGCCCGGAGAATCTCGATGAATATATCGGCCAGGAGCATATTGTGGGACCAGGCAAGCTGCTTCGCCGTGCGATTGAAGCCGACCAGGTGTCTTCCATTCTGCTCTATGGCCCGCCCGGCTGCGGCAAGACGACCTTGGCCCATATTATATCCCATCATACGCAGGGGGAATTTGTACGTCTTAATGCGGTGGAGGCATCGGTTAAGGATGTGCGTGAGGTCATTGAGCGTGCCCAGAGCAATAAATCTTTGTACGGCTCGAAGACGATATTGTTCCTGGACGAGGTGCACCGTTTTAACAGTTCCCGCCAGGATGCGCTGCTGCCTGCTGTAGAGAAGGGCACGATAATTTTTATCGGAGCGACTACCGAGAACCCGTTCCATTATGTAAACGGAGCCCTTTTGAGCCGCTCCACGCTGTTTCAGCTGGAATCACTGACAAGTGAGCATAGCTTGGTTGCGATGCACAGAGCGCTGGCTGATGAGAAGCGGGGGCTGGGATTCATGCAGCTGCAGGCGGATGAAGAAGCGCTGCAGCATATTGCCGGCATGGCCAACGGCGACATCCGGCGCGCACTGAATGCGCTGGAGCTGGCTGCCATGACAACAGCACCGGAGGCTGACGGTAGCGTTCATATTACCCTTGCGGTAGCGGAGGAATCCATCCGCCGTCCGATTGTCAAAGCCGATGAATCGACGCAGTACGACATCCTGTCGGCTTTTCATAAGAGCATCCGCGGGTCCAGCGATGCTGCTCTGTTCTGGTTCCTCTATGCCGTGGAGAAGCTTGGCATGGACCCGATGACGTTCATCCGGCGCCTGATTGCGGCCAGCAGCGAGGATATCGGCTTGGCCAATCCGCAGGCGATGGTACAGGCGGTCAGTGCTCTCGAGGCCTACCGCAATAATGGCTGGCCGGAGGCCAGGCTGAACATCGCACAGGCCATTCTGTTCGCCGTGGAGAGTCCGAAGTCGAATGCCGTCGTGATGGCGATTTCGAACGCGCTGGATAGTATTGAGGAACTGAAATCCGCCGAGGTACCGCTCCATCTAAGGGATACGCATTATAAGGGATCATCGGTGCTTGGCCACGAAGGATACCAGTATCCGCATGATTTTCCCGGCCATTATGTGAAGCAGGAATATTTGCCGAAGGCGATTGCCCGAAGGGTCTTTTATCAGGCTACCGAACAGGGTAATGAGGCGAAGATCCGCCATAACCAAGGGTTGCGGCGCGGACAGTAGCGTACATCAAGAGGTAGAAAATATTTGCACAGAACCGTTCTTTTACGAAATGGGGCAGCATGGCCTCTCGTAAGAGAATGGTTTTTTTTGTGGAGATTGGATAGAAGTCGAATATCCACGCGAAAATATGATCGAAATGGAAATATTTTTACAAAAAATACTGTTTTCGAGAGATTTTTTATTGTAAATATATAGAATTAAATCCCTGTATATGGTATATGTGTATATGGGATGAGTATATCCTGACATGATTGTGGGAGGTGGGAGATGAATCTGGCGAATGAACACGATTACAGTCTGGACACTGGGGAGGTATTGGTCCGTGATGAAAGGGATCGAGCAGGCATGTAAGATGAGGAAGAAGAAGGGAGCTGGGCTTGGATGAACCTGAAGAAACGGAAGCAAGGCCTAATCTTATCATTATGTGTAATGTTATCATGCACGTTGGTCTCAGGAGCAGCATTTCACCCGTCAGTCAGCAAAGCGGAGGGAAGTGGATTCAATTATGCAGAGGCACTGCAGAAATCTATCTATTTCTATGAAGCTCAGCGATCCGGGGACCTGCCGGGTAATAACCGTGTGGAATGGAGAGGTGACTCCGGGCTGCAGGACGGTGCGGATGTTGGTCACGATCTGACCGGAGGCTGGTATGATGCGGGAGACCATGTTAAATTCGGGTTTCCTATGGCGTACACAGCCACCATGCTGGCATGGTCAGTCTATGAGTACAAGGATGGTTATGTGCAATCAGGCCAGTTGGATGAGATTCTTGGCAACATCCGCTGGGCAACAGATTATTTTGTGAAAGCGCATACCGCTCCCAATGAGCTGTGGGGACAGGTCGGTAACGGTACGGCGGATCACAATTGGTGGGGGCCGGCGGAGGTCATGCCTATGGCGCGTCCGTCGTACAAGATTGATGCTGCTCATCCCGGCTCGGATCTGGCGGCAGAAACTGCTGCAGCCTTAGCATCGGCATCAATCATTTTCAGGGACTCGGATGCGGCATATGCGGACAAGCTGCTGCTGCATGCGAAGCAGCTGTACAATTTTGCCGATACGTACCGTGGGGTATACTCCGATAGTATCACTGACGCCAAGCAGTATTACAATTCCTGGAGCGGCTATGCCGACGAACTAAGCTGGGGTGGAGTTTGGCTCTATATGGCGACTGGTGAACAGACTTATCTGGACAAAGCCGTAGCCGCCAGCAACTCGTGGGGCACCAATCAATCCGGTCAGTGGGGCTATCAGTGGACCCAGTCCTGGGATGACAAGCATTATGGTGCACAGCTGCTGCTCGCGCGTATCACAGGCGATCCCCGGTTCATTCAATCTACTGAACGGAATATGCAGTATTGGACAACTGGGGTGAACGGGACAACCGACCGTGTAGCCTATACACCGGGGGGGCTTGCGCATCTGGACCAGTGGGGGGCACTGCGATATGCGGCAAATCAGGCGTTTCTGGCCTTTGTCTATGCAGACTGGGTAACCGATCCGGTAAAGCGGAATACAACCCGGACGTTTGCCGAGCGGCAGATGACCTATATGCTGGGTGATAATCCGCGCAGCAGCAGCTATGTCATCGGCTTCGGCAGTAATGCACCGCAGCATCCGCATCACCGGACTTCACATGGCTCCTGGAGCGACAGCCAGACAACCCCTGTCAACCACCGCCATGTTCTGTATGGTGCACTGGTGGGTGGACCCTCCAAGACCGACAGCTATACGGATTCGATCGGCGATTATGTCTCGAATGAAGTTGCGACGGATTACAATTCAGCTTTTACAGGCGCTTTGGCCAAAATGATGCTCTTGCACGGGCAGGGGCAGCAGCCGCTTAGCAACTTCCCTCCGGCGGAAACGCGGGAGGATGAAATGTTCGCCGAGACTTCGGTGAATGCGAGCGGCAGCAATTTTGTGGAAATCCGGGCGCTGATCAATAACCGTTCCGGCTGGCCGGCACGTTCCAGCAGCTCGATGTCATTTAATTACTATGTGGACCTAAGTGAAGCTCAGGCCGCAGGGTATGGACCGGAGGATATCACGGTCAAAGCAGGAGGCTACAACCAGGGCGGGACCGTTTCGCCGCTGCTGCCCTTTGACGAAGCGAATCATATTTATTACACGAAAATTGACTTCACCGGCACACCGGTTTATCCTGGTGGGCAATCGGCCTACCACAAGGAGATCCAGTTCCGGATTAGTGCTCCACTGAACACGTCTTTCTGGGATAACACAAATGATTTCTCCTTCCAGGGCGTGGCTTCAAGTGCCTCCGCTCCTGTGAAGAATCCGTATATTCCGGTGTTCGACGCAGGTGTTAAGGTCTACGGAGAGCTGCCGTCCGGCGGAAATCCCAGTGAACCCAAGGTTCCGGGCCGTCCAACTGGACTGCAGGCAGCCGCAGGAAATGCCAGTGTTTCGTTGACCTGGAATGCGGTTAGCGGCGCAGCACAGTACAACATCAAACGTGGACTGGTCAGCGGCGGACCATATACGGTTATTGGAACAGTAACAGGAACAGCCTACAGTGACAGCGGGCTGGTGAACGGAGTGGATTATTATTATGTTGTAACCGCTTCAAATACAGTAGGGGAGAGTACAGCATCCTCACAGGCCTCTGCCCGGCCGCGTGAGACTCCGATACCTGCCAAGGGAGATCTGCGGGTGCAATACCGCACGAATGATACGAGTCCCGGGGATTCGCAGATCCGCAGCCAGTTCCGGATCGTGAATACAGGAACCCAGGCGGTAGCACTTAGCGGACTGAAGCTCCGCTACTATTACACGGTTGACGGAGACAAGCCTCAGGAATTTCATTGTGACTACGCTGTCGTGGGCAGCGGGAATCTAAGCGGCAGCTTTGCGAAGCTGGCTGCTCCTGGCGCGACGGCAGATTCTTATGTGGAGATTTCTTTTGCTGCAGGTGCCGGAAATCTTGCTCCAGGCGCGGATACCGGTGAAATCCAGGTGCGCTTCAACAAAGCAGATTGGACAGCCTACAATGAAAACAACGATTATTCCTATGGCGGAACCCAGCAGACCTTCGCAGATTGGGATAAAGTCACGCTTCACCATGAAGGGAAATTGGTTTGGGGATTGGAACCATAAATTGATCCAGAGAGGGAGCATGCCAAAATGATAAAGCTAAGTTCAATCAAGAAACCTATTTCCTTGGCCATGGCTGCAGTCCTGATTCTCACCCTTATGACCGGTACCTTTAATTTCAGACCCGCAACAGCAAAAGCTGCTTCGGTGGAACAGACGCGGTTCCTGCAACTTTACACCCAACTGAAAAACCCGGCAAGCGGCTATTTCTCGGCTGAAGGCGTCCCGTATCATTCGGTAGAGACCTTGCTCAGCGAAGCGCCCAATTATGGGCATATGACTACCTCGGAGGCCTACAGCTACTGGATGTGGCTTGAGGTGTTGTATGGCTATCATACCGGGGACTGGAGCAAGCTGGAGGCTGCCTGGGACAACATGGAGAAATACATCATACCTGTTAATGAAGGCGATGGTGTGCAGGAACAGCCGACAATGAGCAACTACAACCCGAACAGTCCGGCGACTTACGCTTCCGAGTTCGGTCAGCCGGATCAATATCCAAGCCCCCTGAACGGCAAGTACACTGCGGGTAAAGATCCGCTGGATACCGAACTAAAGTCTACCTATGGCAACAATCAGACCTATCTGATGCACTGGCTTGTAGACGTGGACAACTGGTACGGGTTCGGCAATTTACTGAATCCTTCGCATACAGCCGCTTATGTGAATACTTTTCAGCGGGGCGAGCAGGAATCCGTGTGGGAGGCGGTCCCGCATCCATCTCAGGATGACAAATCATTCGGCAAAACCAATGAAGGCTTCATGAGCCTGTTCACCAAAGAAAGCAATGTCCCTTCGGCACAGTGGCGGTACACCGATGCGACGGACGCTGACGCACGAGCAGTACAGGCTATGTACTGGGCTAAAGAGCTTGGCTACAACAATCCGCTTTATTTGAACAAAGCCAAAAAAATGGGCGACTATCTGCGCTACGGCATGTACGACAAGTATTTTCAAAAGATCGGCAGTGCGGCAGACGGTACGCCGGAAGCCGGAACCGGCAAGGATGCCAGCCATTATCTGATGGCTTGGTATACCGCATGGGGCGGCGGCCTTGGCGCAAACGGGAACTGGGCGTGGAGAATTGGCGCCAGTCATACTCATCAGGGCTACCAGAACGTAGTTGCTGCGTATGCCCTTTCTGATCCGGCCGGGGGCCTCGTCCCGGCTTCAGCAACGGCGGGACAGGATTGGAGCAAATCGCTGACCCGCCAACTGGAATTCTACAATTGGCTGCAGTCGTCCGAAGGGGCAATAGCGGGTGGAGCCACTAACAGCTATAAGGGCTCATACAGCGCTTATCCAGCGGGTACAAGCACATTTTATGGCATGGCCTATGATGAAGCGCCCGTCTACCATGATCCTCCGTCCAATAATTGGTTCGGAATGCAGGCATGGAGTGTAGAGCGGGTAGCTGAACTATATTATATTCTGGCTTCCAGCGGAGATACCACTTCGGCTAATTTCCAAATGGCCAAACGCGTCGTAGAGAACTGGATCGACTGGTCTACTGACTATGCTTTTGCCGGCAGCCGTCCGGTGACAGATTCCGAGGGGTATTATCTGAACAAACAAGGACAACGGATTATGGGCGGTGCTAACCCGCAAGTGGCTACTGTATCCGCACCCGGTGAGTTCTGGATTCCGGGCAATGTGGAGTGGCAGGGACAGCCGAATACCTGGAACGGCTTCAGTAATTTCAGCGGCAACAGCAATTTGAAGGCCGTCACCAAGAATCCGGGCCAGGATACAGGCGTGCTGGGCAGCTATATCAAAGCACTCACGTTCTTTGCTGCTGGAAATAAAGCAGAGCATGGCAGCAATACTGCGCTTGGCGGAACGGCTTCACAGCTGGCCAAATCACTGCTGGATACAGCATGGAGCTATAATGACGGGGTTGGTATCACTACAGTAGAGAAGCGGGCGGATTATTCCCGCTACTTCACCAAAGAAGTGTATTTCCCTGCGGGCTGGACGGGTACTTTTGGACAGGGAAACACCATACCGGGCAGTTCTACCGTAGCCTCTGATCCGGCTAAAGGCGGAAATGGAGTATATGCAAGCTATACGGATGTACTTCCGGACATCAAAAATGATCCGAAGTGGAGTTATCTGCAATCGAAATATAACAGCTCCTACAATCCAGTAACCAAGACATGGGAGAATGGAGCCCCTGAATTCACCTATCACCGGTTCTGGTCACAGGTGGATATGGCCACCGCCTATGCCGAATATGACCGTCTGATCAACAATGGCAATGTGGAACCCACTATACCAAAAGCCCCATCCAAACCAGCGGCAGCAGCCGGCGACAAAAAGGTTGCGCTTAGCTGGAACAAGGTGACAGGTGCAGATAGCTATACGGTTAAGCGGTCAACCACGAGCGGCGGACCTTACACTACACTTAGTGTTGTCACTCAGGCCACCTATAGCGATATTAATGTGCATAATGATACAACCTATTATTATGTAGTGAGCGCCACTAACGAAGTGGGGACCAGCCCGGATTCTCCGGAAGTCTCTGCCAAACCTACAGCTGTGCCTGTACCGACAGTGGGAGATTTGGTGGTACAGTACCGCACAACGGATACGAATGCCGGCGACTCACAGTTCCGTCCACAACTGCGGATCATCAATAACGGAACTACAGCGGTTGATCTCAGCAAACTCAAGCTTCGTTATTATTACACCATTGACGGGGAAAAGGCCCAGCAGTTCAATGTGGATTATGCTACGGTAGGCAACGGTAATGTGCAGGGCAGCTTCGTGAAGCTTGTTCCTGCTGTAGCCGGAGCGGATTATTACGTTGAGATTTCATTCAGTTCGGCAGCCGGCAGCCTGGCACCTGGTGCGAACACCGGGGAGATTCAGCTGCGGATCAACAAAACGGACTGGAGCAATTACAATGAGACAGGAGATTATTCTTACGATCCAACCAAAACAGCCTATACCGACTGGAACCGGGTGCCGCTGTATTTGAATGGCGTATTGGTATGGGGGCTCCAGCCATAATTGGATTGGAATCCCGATAGAGGGATGAAGAGCCAGCACATTTTTATGTAAAATCATGCAAAAGAACCTTCAACCCACAGTTCTGTGGTCTTGAAGGTTCTTTTGCATACGGCTATATCATTAATGCGGCAAAATTACACTTGCGGCTGCGGCACGACTTTCTCGGCAGTCTCGATAATCCCACCGCCCAGGCATTGCTCGCCAAGGTAGAACACGACAGCCTGTCCTGGTGTGATCGCCTTTTGCGGCACATCAAAAGCTACATGTACCGTACCGTCTTCACGCGCGGTCAGGGTTACACCCTGATCAGGCTGGCGATAGCGGAACTTCGCGGTACACTTCACCGGGGCAGTTCCGAGTGTGCCTGCTTCGATCCAGTTCACACCGGAAGCTATCAGACTTGTCGAGTACAGACTGTGGTGCTTGTCTCCTTGAACCACATATAGAACATTGCGTTCCAGATCCTTCTCGGCAACGAACCAGGGTTCTCCTGTACCGGAACCTCCGATGCCAAGACCCTGGCGCTGGCCCAGCGTATAGTACATGAGTCCATCATGCCGGCCTTTGACTTCGCCGGTGGCGATATCCACCATGTCACCGGATTGAGCCGGCAGGTACTGGCTGAGGAATTCGCGGAAGTTGCGTTCGCCGATGAAGCAGACGCCGGTGCTGTCTTTTTTCTTCGCGGTGTAGAGACCGGCTTCCTCGGCAATCCGGCGCACTTCAGGCTTCGGCAGATGTCCGATCGGGAACATGGCCTTAGAGAGCTGATATTGATTCAGCGCATTCAGGAAATAGGTCTGGTCCTTGTTGTTGTCCACGCCGCGCAGCAGCTTGAAGACGCCGTCTTCTTCAATGACCCGTGCGTAGTGGCCTGTGGCAACATAATCCGCACCAAGCTGAAGCGCTTTGTTGAGGAATTCCCCAAACTTGATCTCGCGGTTGCACATGACATCCGGATTGGGTGTCCGCCCAGCCTTATATTCATCGAGGAAATAGGAAAAGACTTTATCAAAGTATTCCTTCTCGAAATTAACGGTATAGTAAGGAATATCAATCTGCTCGCATACGCGGCGGACATCCTCGGCGTCGGTCTCGGCTGTGCATACGCCGAACTCATCAGTATCGTCCCAATTCTTCATGAAGATGCCGATGACGTCATAGCCCTGCTGCTTGAGCAGAAGTGCCGTAACGGAGGAATCGACGCCTCCCGACATGCCGACAACGACACGTGTATCCTGATTTGCCTTTGTCATCGAAATCACCATTTTCTATGCAAAAAATACCGGTAGGTTGCAGAACCCGGTTCAATGTGTATTATAACATACCTGTCTACCCCAGACTGCATTAGCCAACTGCAAATTGTAGCAGATCTAACGGAATAATTGACAATTTGTCCACCACTGGCGAACATTCTTGCAAAAAATTACGGTTTCCGCTCCAAATGTGTCCAAGGATATGATAACATAAGCTGAGAGCAAACATCGGAATACGTTGATATGACATTTCTCATGTGATGCAACGATTAGATTAACTAACGCTAGCAACTAAACCGAAAGAGGTGCACCTTTGAAAATATCGACAAAAGGACGCTATGGATTAACCATTATGATGGAGCTCGCCCTGAAATTTGGCGAAGGTCCCACATCCCTTAAGAGCATTGCCGAGAAAAACGGACTATCCGAGCATTACCTGGAGCAGCTGATCGCACCGCTGCGCAACGCGGGACTGGTGAAGAGTATCCGCGGAGCCTACGGCGGATATATTTTGTCCCGTGAATCCGGCACAATCACCGCTGGAGATATCATCCGCGTGCTGGAAGGACCTATTTCACCTGTGGATTTCACTGAAGAGGACGACCCGGCGAAGCGCGACCTCTGGCTGCGCATCCGCGACAGCATCGCTGATGTGCTGGATTCGACAACCTTGTCCGACCTGATCAACTTTAAAGAAGAAAGTCAAGCGGATAATTACATGTTTTACATTTAACAGATATCAGAAAATCCGCGTTGTTCAAGGGGATATGAAGCTTTTTCACGAAACGTTACCCGTAATTTATCCGCAACGGTTCGTTTAGTTATTCATCGCACACTAAATAAGCTTTCTTCTTGTTGCCATTCTTTAAATAGTTTGAGCGCTATGGCCACGGTGTCTCCAAAGCTTACCACTCGTTCGCTTTGTTCGTTCTTAAGCGCGATGAAAGAGTAGTTCTGGACACTCGAACCTTAAAGCTGTTTGTTTACATCTATCGTTCTTTTCTTCATGTCGATGTCCCCCCACTGCAGACCGGCTGCTTCACTGGTTCTAAGGCCTGTGTAGGCCAAGACTACGAACAAAGCCCACATAATGGTGGTAAGGACAAACCTGAATAATTAAAGAAATGCTTTTAACAAGTCCTTCTCAAGAAATTTGGGAAGGACTTGTCTTTTTTCTACTGGCTTTTGTGCTGGCTGATGTCTTTGGGAATAATAGCCTCCTCTGTAGGATCTGATTCAAGCAGTTTTAACACTTAATCTTCAGTATATGGTTTCACAGGACGATACATAAAAGAAAGGGATACAAATGGATTAGGAGTGAGTACGTTTGTTTAATAAGACCCCAGCTGACAAATACATTAGGATAGTTAAGGATTTAGAATTAGAGAAGGAACCTGATCTCGAGGAAGCCGTGAAAAAATTAAAAAAAGGTAAAAATAATTTTCTACTAAAAAGCTTAACTGATTTAAAAGTAATTCAAACCGAGGTAAGTACACTCGTAGAAGACAATAAACAGACTGCTTTAATTACTGGAACACTGACTATGGTCATTGCAATATTTACACTTATTGTGAATATCATGAAAGACTATTTTATGGAGGTCAGTCAATCTGGAGCAATTGTTTTTTTTGTATTATATTTAGGGGGACTCTTGCTTGCCTTGTTAAAAGTATTAAAGGGGTTTTCAATGAATACAAGGAAATTAAATCTAATAAACGAATTATTGATGCTGGTTATTAAGGAGCGTGAGATAAGAGAGGAGAAACATGTCGAAGCATGGGGAGAATATCTGAAGGTAATTAAAGACAAAGAAGAAGCGCAAATTAATCAGAACTGATTTATTCTATACGGTCAAATAATGATAATAACGAGTGTACCATTTGGTGTGCTCGTTATTTTTTTTGGTGGTGACATTAGCATGACCAGAGAACGTAGTCCCGAGCGGGATAAGGCAAAGCAGATGTGGCTGGAGAGCGGTGGTGAATTGAAGTTAAAGGACATCGCTGCTTCTCTATTAACAAACGACAGCAAAGTCCTCAAATGGAAAATAATGAACAAATTGGATACATAGCTTAAAGGGAGCGCTTCGGATGCGCGTGTAATGGACTACAGAGGAATATAGAGGGGTATTCCCCGGAAAGTATCAAGATAGCCGGTGGACCCGACGGGTTATTCTTGTTTGATTCACCTCATCTTGTTAATTTCATTTCATCTCATCATTTCCCGAAGGAAATATCTGTTAAATGAAATAGCAATTTCATCCCAAGTAGCTTTGGAACAACGGTCCAAAATTTTTTGGATTTCAGCCTTAATCAAAATCAAAAGAATTAACAAGAAGTAGACCACGAATAACAATTACGGCTTCATCAGCAAAATAGTCTTTAAGTCCATTAGCTGTTGCTACAGTAGCATAAAAATGATCAGATCCAGATTTTTGTTCAACTCCAATATCTAGCACGACAGATGTACAAAAATCCTTGTTTTCTTCAGGTACTTCATGAAAATGGGTTTCTTTAAGAATCGGGCGAATCATGACATCCTCCATTCAAGGCAAGAATTCAACGAGTAAAACACAAAAATTCTCATTGTTATTAATCAGCTACATTTACATGCTAATTTGCTAGTCGATAAGTATCAAGATAACTTACCCGAGAGAATTTTTCAAAATTTGTTTGATAAAGGTCATTTCCTGCGAGAGGGTCAGGGGATGCAGCGAATTGTTCATCCAGATGGTAAACCGGGACTCTGCAATCCATGCGACCGGTATTCATCGGAGTGTGTAATTAAATACCCTTGGCGTTGCGGGGCTAAACATGCTGTTTTTTCTATCCTGCCGTTTCATTCACTTCATCAACCAATGCCTTATAGTCATTGCGCACATTGCCTACCGCCGCTGATACCGGATACGCCCGCATTTCTTCTGCAGCATAGGGCCGTAGCAGCTTCATCAGGTTCGGAACCTCATGATTATTACGGTCAAGCCACTCCGATTCCGCTTCACGGCTGAGAATCACCGGCATTCGGTCATGAATATCTGCCATCAGACGGTTGGGCCCGGTGGTAATAATAGTGCAGGTGCCAAGCCGGTTGCCGCTGGTATCCATCCAGATATCGTACAGACCCGCCATAGAGAAAAGCTCACCGCTCTTCATCACGATCCGCATCGGCTGTTTGTTGCCGGCTTGCCGTTTCCATTCGTAGAAGCCGTCTGCCGGAATGATGCAGCGGCGCGAGCTGATCAGGTTCCTGAAGGAGGGTTTGTCCTGAAGCGACTCCTGGCGCGCATTAATCATTTTGCTGCCTTGCTTGTCATCTTTTGACCAGGAGGGCACCAGCCCCCAGCGCAGCTCTCCGAGTCTGTTCTGCTTACCGTCATGAATGACTGCCGGGAGATTCTGCATGGGGGCTGCATTGTATTTCGGTGCATAATAGACAATGGTGGTTTCCTCGATAAAATAATGGAGCATCAATTCTTCCATGCTTACCATAATGGTATATCTTCCGCACATCTTGCAGTGGCCTCCCCAGATTTATGAAGTTATGGCAGGGGCTTGTTTACAGTGTTGAAGCCCTCATGCTATGCTCTTTGTATTTCTCAGCATCCATTATAAAGGAAGATGCGGATAATAGCGAAGGAGTGCATCCTATGATTATAGTAAGCTCCTGCCTGGCAGGCATGAAAGTAAGATACAACGGCACGGCTTGCCTGGATGAGACCATTCAGAAGCTGCTGGACAACAATCAGGCGGTTGCCGTCTGCCCTGAGCTCCTTGGCGGGTTCTCCACTCCGAGAGAACCGGCAGAGATGGTCGGCGGAGACGGGGATGCGGTGCTTGACGGAATGGCTAAGGTCATAGACCGGCTCGGAAATGACGTCACCGGAATGTATATTCAAGGTGCCTATGAGGCACTTGAGCAAGCACGGAGGGTTGAGGCGACAATCGTAGTTCTTAAGGAGAACAGCCCTTCCTGCGGCAGCTCCATGATTTACAACGGGACTTTCACCGGCCTGAAGATTCCCGGCCAGGGTGTGACCTCTGCGCTGCTTAGACGCAGTGGCATTGAGGTCATTTCCGAGGAACAGCTTGCTTCCAGATTGAAGGAATTGGACCCTCTATAGAAATAAGCTGCGGGTTCTGCACAAAAAGGCTGCTGCAGAGGCTTCGAACCTGTGCAACGGCCTTTTTTGGAAGTGGGCTCCTGATCAACTGGAGGAAATCATTATTAATTTCTTTTACTCTTCACTTTCCCTCTGCAAACTGTTCCGATCCTGCTTAAGCCAACGTCCCCAAGACCTTGCCGAACAGGTTAGACAGTTCACTGTTTGTCACCTTGGAGAAGTTCACCGGGGACAACATCGTTTGGACTGTGGCCAGTGGATTGGATTTGCCCGCAGATGTGCTTCTGTTGCTTGCAGCCGATTCAAGACTGCTCTTCAGATGGGCCAGTACGGACTTCATATCCTCTGAAGTCAGACCCGCCTCCAGTGATGTTAACCCGCTTAGCCCGTTTGTACGGGCCATATTATCTGCATGATCAGAGCTGTCTGAGTTGTCCAAGCTATTCAGACCCCAGGCAAAAGCAGGGGTGAATCCGCCCATGGCTTGCAGCATTGCAGGAATTCCGGTAGATGCATTGGCTCTATTCAAAGTATTGACACCGTTATAACCGGCCACAGAAGAATCAGATGAAACGGATTGAAGGAGTGAAGAAAGCGCGTCTCCGCTTAAATAGGAGAGACCATTGCTGCCGAGCAGATTCTGCAATGAGCTCAGGCTGCTGCCGGATTCATCAGTAGCTGCCAAAGCGGTTGAATCCATACCGGTAGAGCCTAAGCCCATTTGAATTTGTGCTAACTGGGCTTTCATATCCCCGCCGCCGTACAAGGAGCTCTGTATGGAGCCCAGCGAGGCTGGGGAATAGTTATTCGTGAAGTCTTCCCCTCCAGTTTCATCCGTTCCATCCAAATTGAAGAACAGCTTGGCGATTTCATTGAAATCTGCAGCATCTGTACGGCCTGTGCCTTTTACTTCTCCGATGGAGGAGGAACGTGTCCGGGCAGCGGTTGTGTTGCCACTGGTGAGACCGTAGTTCTCGTAATACTTCTTATTGTAATAGTTGTTAATGGATAGTGACATTTGCTGTCCCCTCTCAGTAGATGTTCCTCTATTTTCCTAAAAGCCCACATTACTATATCGGAAAGAAAGCTGAAAAAAAGCTGAAGCCCAGCTGAAAGTATTGGTTCTGGCCCTCCTAAAATGTTACAATATTGTGTTTATTGACAGGTGGTAAAAGACCAGGTTCAGCAGTATAATCGAGTAGTCCTGTATGAAAATCCTGAATAACCAGAAGCGGAGATCATCGTTATGAAACCGATCTATTTGGACCACGCTGCATCAACCCCGGTTCATCCGGAGGTGGCCAAGGTCATGTATAATATGCTGCTTGAGCAATATGGCAATGCGTCCAGTGTGCACACGTACGGACGTTCCGCCAAAAAGATTATCAATGGCGCGCGCGATACCATCGCGGGCTTTTTGGGCTGTGCGCCAGATGAATGGGTGTTCACCAGCGGCGGCACGGAGAGCGATAATCTTGCCCTGTTCGGAGCGGCTGCGGCCTCTGCCCAACAAGGGAAACATATCATTACGACAGCTGTTGAGCATCACGCGGTGCTGCATACCTGCGAAGCACTGGAGAAGCAGGGTTTCACCGTCACTTATCTGCCAGTAGATGCTGAAGGGCGGGTATCTGCTCTTGAGGTAGAAGCCGCATTGCGCGAAGATACGGTGCTGATCAGCGTAATGTACGCGAATAATGAAGTAGGAACTGTAGAACCTATACAAGAGATTGGCAGATTAGCTGCTGCGCACGGGATTCTGTTCCATGTCGATGCTGTACAGGCACTGGGGATGCTGCCTATTACTCTACGTGAGCTGCCTGTGGATTATATGAGCTTCAGTGCCCACAAAATAGGCGGTCCCCAAGGGATCGGCGGGTTGTATGTCCGGCGCGGTGCCCCGTTGCATCCGAGACAGCACGGCGGACTACAGGAACGCGGCAGACGGGCTGGAACCGAAAGTCTGGCGAACTCAGCCGGGTTTGCCAAGGCAGTGGAGCTTGCAGTAACCGGGCTGGACCAGCGCAGGGATAAGGCACTTATGCTGCGGACAGCATTGCTGGAGGAGCTGGACCGCCGGATCGGGCGGAAGGGCTACGTGATTAACGGTGACAGGCAGGAATTTTTGCCCGGGATACTGAATTTGAGCTTTCCCGGAGCAAGAACCGATGTGCTGCTGATGAACCTTGATATGGAGGGGATTGCTGCCGCGAGCGGTTCAGCCTGCACCTCAGGTTCTTTGGAAATCTCGCATGTGCTTCAGGCGATGAAGCTTCCGGAGGATCTTTTGAACTCTGCGATTCGATTTAGCACAGGTTTGGGTAATACTAATGAAGAAATGGAGTACGTGGCCCAAAAAGTTGAAACCATCCTGAACCGACTGCGTAAAAAGGATTAGGCTAAATGTAGCCTCGTTGCCGTTACAGTTTGAGTGCTCTTCAACCTAAGGGAACCCGTAAGTACACTCAAAGTAAAAGGGGACATAAACAGCCATGAAACTTCAAGAAATGATCGGCTTGGCTGTATACGAGGTTGAAGAAGGTAACGAAATTGGCAAAATTGTCGACGTTTTACTGGATTCAAACTGGAATATAACGGGTATTGAACTGGAAAGTAAAACTTTTTTCTCCAGTCATGTGAAAGTTGTGGCATGGGAAGATATCGTCGCTTATGGCGAGGATGCTGTCATGATCCGCAGTAAAGAGTCGATTGTGAAGGCCGACACTGACCATATACCCTATACATTTCTTTTGGGAAAAAATAAATTAAAGGATCTTCAGGTGCTTACGGCATCCGGAACAATCCTCGGACGCGTATCTGATGTTTATTTTGACCAAAAGTTGGGAAACACAATAGTAGCGCTGGAAATCAGTGACGGGTTAGTAACTGATTTGATCGAAGGCCGCAAATGGCTGCCTTGTTCTGATGGAATGTCCATTGGGGAGAATTCCGTACTGGTTCCCGCGATGAGCGAAGAACGGCTTCAAAAAGCCATTAATATTGTTAACGGATAGGTGGAATGTTTTATATGAAGTGTCCAAACTGCAACTCCAAGGATATCGGCAAGATCGGTTCCCACCAGTTCTATTGCTGGGGCTGCTTCATCGAACTGACGGTCAACGGCGAGAAAATGTCCGTGTATCAGGTTGAAGAAGACGGCACACTCAGCTCGCTTGACGATTTGTTCTCCGGGGAAGAGATTGCCCAGGATTTCCCGCAGATTCATGCGTCTTCTTAAATCAGTGACAACTGGTTCAGGAGCAGAATTACATATTGCCTAATGCGCCCAAAACTCCTTGCAGCAACATGCGGCAGGGGATTTGGGCGTTTTTTGCGAAGATCACAGAATCTCTAAAGGAAGCTGCCGCAAGAACGAGAAAACGGCGGTTATTTTGCTGCGGGTATACATATACTTATCTAGGAAGCCAGTCCAGAATTACCGCTAGGGAGTGTACATTCATGGAGCAATGGTCCCAAAGTAAATGGTTCCGCCGGATGATCGGAGTACTGCTTGCCCTGATCATATTATATTTCGTTTGGCTCCTCCGTCCGATGTTAATGGGAGTTTTCGTCTTTCTCAAAGCCATCCTTGCGCCGTTCCTGGCAGCTATGATTATCTCGTATGTGCTGAATCCCGTAGTGAGTATGCTCGCCGGAAGAAAAATGCCGCGCAGTGTTGCCGTGTTGCTCATCTATGCCGTATTTCTGACCTCGCTCGCAGTTATTGCCATCAATCTGATTCCGATGTTCATCGAGCAGCTTGAAGAATTGAACGAGCATTTGCCGGAGATGACACTGCATGCACAGGGACTCATGCGTAACATGAATAACAGATTGATTCCGCCTGGTGTCGAGATGGGCATGAATAACTGGTTTTTTCAGCTGGAAAACCGACTGGCTGCAGGAATCTCCCATTTTCTCGATAACATTGGTTCGACCATTGGTCTGCTGTTCAATGCGTTTATCGTGCCTTTTCTGGTGTTCTACATTCTCAAGGATTTCGATGTATTCGAACGGACCGTTGTCGCTTGTCTGCCACGCTCGCGCCGCAAGTATATGGTCAAGCTACTTAAGGATATTGATGACGCGCTTGGCAACTACATCCGTGGCCAGTTTTTGGTCTGTCTGATTATCGGGGTACTGGCCTACATCGGCTATGCGATTATCGGCATGCCTTACGCGCTGCTGTTTGCTTGTGTGGTGGCGGTATTCAACATTGTTCCGTATATGGGGCCGTTTCTGGGTGCAGCACCTGCGATTGTAATGGCTTCGACCCTCTCGCTTCGCCTCGTGCTGCTCGTTGCTGTGGTTAACACCCTCTGCCAGATGCTGGAGAGCAACGTCATTTCGCCGCAGGTGGTGGGACGACGGCTGCATCTGCACCCGCTGCTGATTATTTTTGCGCTGCTGGTGGGTGGAGAAGTGGCTGGAATGATCGGTCTGATCCTGGCTGTACCGGTTTTCGCGGCCGGCAAAGTAGTGATTCAGCATTTTCTCGCGTATTATATACGTCGGAAGCCGGTGTAAGCCGAATTATGAGGGCGTATCGCTCATAGATTGCTGATTCACTGCAGCCGCAAGCGGAAATCATTGACTCTAACTGCTTCTTTTGTATATAATGTGGGGAACATTACTGATTAATAATCAGTAAGCATAGCAGTGCGATGAAGAGGAGTATTAATTCGTGAGACCGTTATTGCAGAGAGCCGGCACAGGGTGCGAGCCGGTTAACGGAGAAGAATGAACTCACCTCGGAGTAACGGCGTTAAGCCGCAGGGTCCGCAAGCAGAGGCTTGAAGACCGCGCCTGAACCGTCGTCGATTCACCCCCGTTACCGGGTGTCAAAGTGAGTGGCAGGGTAAAGAATATCCAGCCGCTAACTAGGGTGGTACCACGGGAATTCAAACCTCTCGTCCCTAGCGATAATACGCTAGGGATGGGAGGTTTTTTTGCGGTATTGGGGCCATATCCAGCGGAACAGCGAATCCTGAGCTGATCTTGGACTTGGCTGCCCGTCAGGCAAAACGGGTGGATTTAAAAAGTAACAGGGAAACGGAACGAAAAAAAATTTTGGAGCTGTAGAAACAAAGTGTTCGCCTGAAAGCTTTCCCAAGGAAAGCTCACATCGGAAGCATGTGCTATTCTCGGATTTCTACCGCATAGTGCGGTTCAAATCAAGAAATCAGAGAATAACAGCGATCGGAAGCCCAAAACTTTTTTGCAGTAGAGTTCATTCCCTGGCGTTCTTTTAAGCGCAGCAGTTTTAACTAAGTAAGCAACACTCCAAGGAGGAGCATACAATGAGCGACAACAAAGCAGCAAGCACAACAGCCCCCACAGGCTACCGCGCCCAGGTGATTGAGCCGAAATGGCAGAAGTTCTGGGATGAGAACAAGACGTTCAAGACAGGTGAAGAGGTTAACAAGCCAAAATTCTACGCACTGGATATGTTCCCGTATCCTTCAGGCGCAGGGCTGCATGTAGGCCACCCGGAAGGCTACACGGCGACAGACATTGTCTCCCGCTACAAACGGATGCGCGGCTACAATGTGCTGCACCCGATGGGCTGGGATGCCTTCGGACTTCCGGCAGAGCAGTATGCGATGGATACCGGACAGCATCCACGCGAGATTACAGTGAAGAACATTGATAATTTTCGCCGGCAGATCAAATCGCTGGGCTTCTCCTATGACTGGGACCGCGAGATCAGCACAACCGATCCGGAGTATTACAAATGGACACAGTGGATTTTTATCCAGCTGTACAACCGTGGCTTGGCCTATGTGGCAGAGGTGTCGGTCAACTGGTGTGAAGCACTGGGAACGGTTCTGGCAAACGAAGAGGTTATCGACGGAAAAAGCGAGCGCGGCGGCCATCCTGTGGTCCGCAGACCGATGCGCCAGTGGATTCTGAAAATTACGGAGTACGCTGAACGCCTGCTTGAGGATCTGGAAGAGCTGGACTGGGAAGAAAGCATCAAGGATATGCAGCGCAACTGGATTGGCAAGTCGACGGGTGCCGAAGTGATTTTTGCCATTGAAGGTCATGATGCCAGTCTGGAGGTATTCACGACCCGCCCGGATACTTTGTTCGGAGCAAGCTACTGTGTACTGGCACCGGAGCATAAGCTGGTTGATCTTATTACAACAGATGAGCAGAAGGCGGCAGTATCGGAATACCGCGACAAGGCTTCACGCAAGAGCGACCTTGAACGTACGGATCTGGCTAAAGAGAAATCCGGTGTCTTCACGGGTGCTTACGCCGTTAATCCGGTGAATGGTGCTCAGGTGCCGATCTGGATCGCTGATTATGTGCTTGCCGGATATGGAACGGGAGCCATCATGGCGGTGCCGGGACATGACACACGCGACTGGGAATTCGCCAAGCAGTTTGGTCTGAAGATCGTTGAAGTAGTACAGGGCGGAAATGTCGGAGAAGAGGCTTACAGCGGCGACGGACCTCATGTGAATTCCGAATTCCTGAATGGTCTGGACAATAAAGAAGCGATTGCGAAGATGATCACCTGGCTTGAGGAAAAGGGCAGCGGCAAAGGCAAAGTAACCTACCGCCTGCGCGACTGGCTGTTCAGCCGCCAACGCTATTGGGGCGAGCCGATTCCGATTCTGCACCTGGAAGACGGCACGATGAAGACGGTCCCTGTAGATCAGCTGCCGTTGCTGCTGCCGGAAGTGGATTCGATCCGCCCTTCAGGCACAGGAGAATCCCCGCTGGCTAATGTGACGGAGTGGGTCGAAACGATAGATCCGGAGACCGGCATGAAGGCACGCCGTGAGACGAACACCATGCCGCAATGGGCCGGCAGCTGCTGGTACTACCTGCGTTATATCGATCCGCGTAATGACAAGGAGCTGTGTTCACCGGAGAAGCAGAAGGAATGGCTGCCCGTTGACCTGTACATCGGCGGAGCCGAGCATGCAGTACTGCATCTGCTGTACGCACGCTTTTGGCATAAGGTTCTCTATGACATCGGTGTAGTGGATACCAAGGAACCGTTCCATAAGCTGGTGAATCAAGGCATGATCCTGGGGAATAACAATGAGAAGATGAGCAAGTCGCGCGGCAATGTCATTAACCCGGATGAAATTGTGGAGGCATATGGCGCGGATACGCTGCGTGTCTATGAGATGTTCATGGGGCCGCTGGAAGCGACGAAGCCATGGAATGAAAAAGGTGTGGAAGGCATTCACCGCTTCCTCTCCCGCGTATGGCGCCTGTTCGTGAATGAGGACGGCAGCATCAGTGCGAAAATTACCCCGGATGGCGGTACCGACGAGTTCAAACGGACCTGGCACAAGACACTCAAGAAGGTCACGGAGGACTTCGAGCACCTGCGCTTCAATACAGCGATCAGCCAGCTGATGATCTTCATCAACGATGCTTACAAGCAGGAGACCTTGTCCGCTGAAGCTGCAGAGCATTTCGTACAGATGCTGTCGCCACTCGCACCACATATCGCGGAGGAGCTGTGGCAGCTGCTCGGTCATGAAGGCAGCATCAGCTATGTGGCTTGGCCGGCTTATGATGAAGCGTTGACTGTAGATGCTGAAGTGGAAATCGTTGTTCAGGTAAATGGTAAAATCGTACAGCGTGCACTGATCCCGCAGGATATGGGTCAAGATGATATGCAGAACCATGCGCTGTCGCTTCCGAATGTGAAGGCAGCCGTCGAGGGCAAAACCGTACGCAAGATCATCGCGGTTCCAGGCAAGCTGGTCAATATAGTAGTGGGTTAAGCGAAGAACGCAATTCTGCCCGCAGCAACGGAGTAATCCGTGCTGCGGGCTTTCTTGGTTTTGGCAGCAGGGTGCCGGTTCCATGCCGGTTGGAGGGATTCTAACGGTCGAGCGGCCCCTGAACGATGCCACCCAGACCGAATAAGGTGTCCAGCTTTTCGACATCTTCATCGAATTTATCGTGTGTGGTGAGGATCAGCTGCTCAAAAACCCCTTCCAAACTGGTCCGCAAGTGGCTCAGTGCTTCCGCTGTAATGCCACCGCGCACGGCTACCCGTTCCTGCAGTTCCTGTGGAGTGAAGTTACCTTCGGTCAGCAGTTTACCTGTGCCTAGCAGCATTTCACCTGCGAGCCGGCCAAGCAGGACTTCATCTATGCCTGTAGCCTCAACAGCGGCTTCAATCCACCGCTCAAGAAAAAAACTGATGAACGCGGGACCACAGCTGGAGAAATCAGAGGCAATCCGGGTATGCTTTTCCTGGATTTCCAGTGGAACCCCTATGAAAGACAGCAGTTCCAGCAGCAGGAGCCGATCTTGTTTAGTGAGCCTGCTGCCGAATATGCAAAGTGAAGTTCCGCTTTTGGCACAGTGGGTGATGCTGGGAATGATTTTGGCTATTTTGGACGGCAGCGCGGATTCCAGATGGTATAGCATCACTGGGCTGGTGATCGATACAACTATCTGTTCGCTCCGCAGGCTAGAAGAGATTTCATCAGTCAGGGATTTGAATTCCAGCGGTTTAACACAGAGGAAGACGATATCGCTTCCGTCCGCAGTTTCCCTGTTGCTGCCGATGGTGATGTCCGGATGGCGTTTTTGAAGCTGCAGAAGCCTGTTCGGGCTGCGGTTGCTGGCCAGCACATCACATGGCTCAAGCGCACCCGAAGACAGGAAGGCGTCTATAAGCAGACTGCCCATGCTGCCCGTTCCGATAAATCCCACCTTCATCTAGGGTACCCTCCTTTCGGTATGGCTATGGCCTTGCAGGAATACTCTTCGTTAAATGTATGCGCAGGAGTCTTGGACAAATGACAGGTTTCAACTGTATTTTTGAAAATATACGGGTGGATAGTTGTTTACCATAAATTATTTTTTAGAGGAGGACAAGGATATGAATATAAAAGGAATAGCTTCGGTATTCGCTGCTGCCCTGCTTGGTGGTGGATTGGTATGGGCGGCGGACCGGGAAGAGAATAAGGGCATCGGCGGTTGGGAGACGCTGAACACCAGTATGGCCCAGGCGCTGGGCACAGCGGACGAGCTGGGTACAGCAGTAGCCGCTGGTGGGAAAGATGAGAAGGGCATTGGGGATCAAACAGATGAACAGAATAAGGGTGAAAGAGCAGATGCCGTGGTAACAGGCGATGTGGCTGGAGGTACGGTGACAGGAGGTAGGCCAGCGGCAGGGGACAATGCGGCAGAATCAACTGGAACCGCAGGGGTTGGAGCTGCGGGAGCATCTATTGAAAGCAACGCGGGAACCGCAGGGTCCAGCGGAACAGCAGCAGCAGGGAACGGCGCAGCAGCCACAGCAGTTACAAGCGAAGCAGATGCTTCGGGGAGCACAGTACCTTCAGGGCAGGCTTCCGCAGAAGGCAAAATAAACGTTAACACAGCAGATGCTGCTGCCCTGATGAATCTGCCTGGCATTGGGGAGAAGAAGGCTCAGGCGATTATAGACTACCGCAGCAGCAAGGGAGCTTTTCGCAGCTTAGCGGATTTGGGCGGGGTGAAGGGAATCGGGCCGAAGATGCTGGAAAAGCTGAAACCGCTGGTAGGTTTTTAGGCTAGGCGGCGCAGCTATTGCAGGTCTGATATTCATTAAGCAGACTGTGCTAGTTAAAGCGGAAGAAACAGGTTTTTCCGTATCCGATGTCCTAGTGAAACACCGCCGCAATATGCTACAATAATGAACAACTATCAAAGAGAAAGTGGAGATAACTAATGACTGTAGCCTACCGCAAAAATTGGGATACTTACTTCATGGATATTGCCTGCATGGTCTCCACACGTTCGCGTTGCTCCCGCCGCCATGTCGGTGCGGTTCTGGTACAGGGCAAGAAGCTGCTGGGCACAGCCTATAATGGCGCCCCAATGGGTGTGCCGGATTGCTCAGAAGCAGGCTGCATGGTCTCGGAGCAATATGAACGTGAAGTGGTTAATGGTGTGGAGACGATGGTGATGAAGCAGCGCTGCATCCGCACCATTCACGCCGAGCAGAATCTGCTGCTGTTCACAGACCGGAGCGACCGGGAGGGCAGCACTGTCTATGTCACGGACGAACCTTGCTGGACCTGTGCCAATATGCTGGCCAACAGCGGAATTGTAGAGATCGTCTATCTGCGCCCTTACCGCAAAGATATGGAGAAGGTGGAGGCCATGCTGGGCTCCAAAGGCATCATCTTCCGGCAATTGGAGAATTATGAGCCGCCCAAGGAAACGATGATCACTGTCTCGGAATAACAGGAGGGTGGCATTAACTGAAATAAAGATAAGCATCAGGGGAAGAACCTCTGTACACGCGATTGTTGCGTATGCAGGGGTTCTTTTTTGGCTGCATCCGCATGTAACAGTCACAGTTCGCTTACGGCTATGAGGACTACAATATTCAAATACGAGGAGGAATATGGATGAAAAAAAGGCCGCTGTTAAGCTTTGCAGTGTGCTGGGTCGCGGGCAGTGTAGCAGGCTGCTTGTTTTCGGGGCATGAGCTTTTAATGTACATAGCGGGTGGTCTGCTACTGCTTGCAATCGGTGCTGCCAGCGGGAGAAGCGGGTGGAAAATCGCTGTAGCGTTAGGACTGTCAATGGTTGCGGCTGCCCTGTACTGGGAATGGAACGAAGGAAGAAATGTCAGCCTGCTTCCGGGTGCATGGGAACAATCGGAGACAGAGCTGAATGAGTCTTATGTAAGCGCGGATGGAGTAATCGTCTCCCCTGTGGAGCGGGATGGAGACCGTGTGAGCTTTACGGTGAAGCTGTCACGGATGGGGCTAAGCGGAACCGGCGAAAAAGTTTTTGCGCAGAATCAGCGGGCGGACCGGGACCCGGGAGCAGATGCGGCAGGCGAACGGATCGCTGTACAAATCAAGCTTCAGGCTGAACCGGAGATTGCTGTGGCTGCCGGATGGAAGAGAGGAGATCGGGTAGTCATTCAGGGAGAGCTGGAGCAGCCGGGGGAGGCGCGGAATTTCGGCGGTTATGATTACCGCTCCTATTTGCTGACGCAGAGAATTCACTGGCTGCTCAAGGGGGAAGGTACGGCAAGCGTACAGGCTTCGCCTCCTGCCTCCTGGCGCCCTGCCAGCATTCTGCGCTGGAACGATACGGTGCGGGCTGCCCTTGGGGCGGAGATGGACCACTTGTTCCGAGAGCCGCATGCAGGATATATGAAAGGCCTGGTCCTGGGCATACAGGACGATTTGGATGAGGAAACATTCAAGCAGTTCTCCCAGCTGGGTCTGACGCATATTCTGGCGATCTCAGGAATGCATGTCGCGGTGTATGTCGGCGTGATCTTGTTCATCCTTAGACGCTGCCGCCTTACCAGAGAGACAGCCCTCACTGTCACTCTACTACTAGTGCCTGTATATGTGCTGCTGTCCGGTGCCGGGCCATCCATTGTGCGGGCAGGCATCATGAGTATGATTGCCCTGCTGGCTGCCCG
Organism: Paenibacillus sp. P32E; assembly: GCF_001909085.1. Taxonomy (NCBI): domain Bacteria; kingdom Bacillati; phylum Bacillota; class Bacilli; order Caryophanales; family Paenibacillaceae; genus Paenibacillus; species Paenibacillus sp. P32E. The sequence goes on from NZ_LVYY01000018.1 coordinate 67,514, forward strand.
GTTCGGCATGCTGAAGGACGGGATGAATATTCTCGCAGCCGCGGCGCTGATCATGCTGGTCTGGAATCCGTATCTGTTGCTTAGCGTAAGCTTTCAGCTCTCTTTTCTCGTGACGGCAGGACTCATGATCTATGTTCCTCTGGTGAACCCGCTGCTGCGCAGACTGCCCCGCTGGTTGGGCGGTGCCGTGTCCGTTACTTTGATAGCACAGCTGGTGTCTTTTCCGCTGACCATCTTCTATTTTAATCAGTTTTCATTGCTCTCCTTCGCTGCTAATTTGGTATTTGTCCCTTTTATTACGTTCCTGGTGCTGCCAGTGGGGACACTTGCACTGCTGCTTAGCCGGCTCTGGGATACGGCTGCCGGTGTAACCGCTCATGTTGCTGAACTGCTGAATGATGCCACTTTTCGCGCTGTGGAGTGGACAAATGGATGGTCCGGGGGTGTAACGATCTGGTGTTCTCCTACTTTGCTGTGGATGGGGTTGTATTATGGCCTCCTCTATGGTGTGCTCTACACCATGCAGCGGCGTACAGAAGCGCGGCTGGCTCCACAGGCCATGGAGGATGAAACGAAGCCGCTGGCGGCGCTGGATCAACCGGCGGATGGCAGAGGAATAAGGCGTGCAGGGATATGGAGCGGAGCCGGGAGTAATGCGGAGCAACTGCACTTTCAGATGCCGGACTCCTTGCGCTGGAGCGGAAGGGCTATCCTAATCGGTATAGCTGCAATGGTTCTGCTGTTGTATCGGGGCTATCACTCGGAGCACCTGGGCGGTGCCGGACGGGTGAGTTATCTGGATGTTGGACAGGGCGACAGTATTTTGATCACCACCCCAGGTGGAGCCCATATTCTCGTGGATGGTGGAGGCACTGTCAGCTTTGGCAAAAAGGAAGCATGGCGCGTCCGCCGAAGCCCGTTCGAGGTCGGAGCCAAAACCCTGCTGCCGCTTTTGAAGCAGAGGGGCATTCACAGGCTGGACGCCATCATTCTGACTCATGGCGATCAGGACCATGCTGGAGGACTCCAGGCGGTGCTTGAAGGACTACCCGTCTCGGCACTGCTGTTCAATGGAACATTGGCCAAGGGGGAGCACTACAGCAAGCTAATGAATACAGCGCTTACGGCAGGCGTCCGGCTGTATCCGGTGCAGCAGGGGCAGGTACTCGCTCCGGATGACAAGACGGAGCTGATGTTCCTCTGGCCGGACCCGCACAAGGCAGGGGAGGCCGTGCTTCCGGAGGTGGAGGAACAGAATCACGAATCCGTCGCCTTCCGGCTGCAGATGAACGGCCGCAGTTTTCTTTTTACAGGGGATATGGATAAGGCTGCGGAGGATGCGATTCTGCTTGGTGGTACAGAGGCCGGGATCAGAAGCAGCGGCCCGATTGAGGTGCTGAAAGTAGCCCATCATGGCAGCAAAACAGCAACGGGCGCTGCCTGGCTGAACTTCTGGAAACCCGGTGCAGCCGTAATTTCCGCAGGAGTTAATAATCTCTATGGACATCCGAATGGCGATGTGTTGAAGCGTCTGGCTGACAGCAGCACCGCTGTGTACCGGACCGATCTGCAGGGTGAGATCCAGATGGAGGTCCAGCCGGAGGGGATCACCGTGCGACATAAGCTGGAGCCGCAGGCTCCTTGATCTTAGCTTTTTTATTGGGAAATCCGTGCTTGGCCCACGATTTTATATTTATTCCTGAAACCGGAGGGAACCATTTGCAGCCTGAAGAGTCTTATTAGGCGAGGGGTGAGAGAGATGCAGAGCAAAGAATTGCCTTATGCGGTAGCCTATACGCCAACCATAACGCTGCGGGAAATGATGGAGACTTACGGGTCCGATGTATGGCATTATGCTTTTTTTCTGACCCGCAGCCGGGAGCAGGCAAATGATATCAGCCAGGAGGTATTTCTGAAGGCGTACAAGGGGATCGGCAAGTACCGCGGTCAATCTACGATAAAAACCTGGTTGCTGACAATTACACGCAATACGGCGTTCAGCTTCAGACGGAACAGCTTCTGGCACAGATTCAGTCCGCTTGGAGACCGGCAAGGCCCCGGGCAGGCATCTTCCGCAGAAAAAGAAGCACTAGGCAACCATGTGGTCAGCCGGATCTGGGAGATCATCCTGGCGCTGCCGGATAAGCACCGGGAGGTGCTGGTGCTGGATATCCAGCAGGACTTGTCTGTGGCGGAGATGTCAGCTCTGCTCGGAGTAGCTCAAGGGACAGTCAAATCCAGGCTGGCGCGGGCCAGGGACAAAGTTAGAGCGGCGATGAAGGAGGAGGACTTATGAGATCAGGAGATGAAGAGAAAGACAATGTGGTAATGACCGGAGCAAAAGACTGGTATGCCAAGGCCGGACGCAGCCCTTTTGCAGAGGATGGCTTTACCCCGGAGCTGATGGCACGGATAGAAGCAGCTGCAGGCAGTAAGGGGGAAGCGAAGTCTAAATTCCGTTCCGGCAAAAGCCACGGCCTCACCTGCCTGGCCGCTCTCATGGTGTTCGGTGTTCTGATCTGGCCGCTGGGTGGCAAAGGGAATGTTGCCGGGCAGCTGTCCTCGCTCTGGGAGAAGACCACGGGTGCGGCGGTTCAGCCCACACCCTCCCCTTCAGCGGCCTCACAGGGATTAGGGTTGAACATGAGCTCCGCAGACTTTGAAATCGGCGGATTGAAGTACTATATGCCTATGCCGCTTGATCGAAATAAGTCGCGGGCTTTTGCTGTTGAGACATCTGCAGGGATTGTATGGTCACCTCCACCGCCAATGGTAGATTACATGAAGCCGAAATATACACATAACACAGAACCATACACCCTGTATTTGACCCCCATAGGCCATTTGGAGCTGTCAGCCGCTACAGCCAAAAGAATATATACTTTTCCGCTGTATGCAGGCGGGGCACAGACCTATTTTGATTTAGGATACATCTATGGCGCCGGGAATTACCTTCTGTTTTCCCACAGCACTTATACGCTGGGTGCGGAGCGGACACCTAACACAGGCAGGTTTTCCGTTATAGATCTCAGAAAGGTTGAAGCCGGAGAGTTGATAGTTCCCAGAGAACTCCTGGCATTTGATTCATCTTTTACTTTATCTTTATACTATTCCTTCATGGCTATTGATCCGGACAGGGAGGAAGTACTGCTGGTCAATTATACTGAGGATGGAAAAGGTGGATATACGCAGCATAGCAAGCTTCTGGACATTGCAACCGGGAAGTCACAGGTGCTCACAGGGACCATCACCATGGAGAAGAAAGAACGGCCTGCTAAGATTCATAATAGCGCAATTGCTATGGATACCCATGAGGATTATTTCGTGGCCCATTATGAAGTAAAGGGGGAGGAGCGTACGGTAGCGATCAATATACGGAGCGGCCAGCAGTGGTTCTACGATTGGTGGTATAAAGAATACGGCCAGAAGATCGAGCCGTCTGCAACACCTAGTAAATAGCTTATCCACTAATCTCAATAATGATTACTAGATAATTTACTAAAAAAAAGCTATACTTTCTGAGTGAGTTCGGAAAGTATGGCTTTTCTGCGTGAATTCGCTCTGGCCGAGCGGTTTGGGAAAGCCGGTATTTTCTATATAGAGTGGAGCGGAAAAGATGAAGAAGCTGACGATTGAAGATGTCGCCCAAAAGGCGGGAGTATCCAAAAGCACGGTCTCGCAATTTCTGAATAAACGGTTCAAATATATGAGCGAAGCGACCAAAAACCGCATTGCCGACGTAATCGAGGAGCTGAATTATCAGCCTAACGGGCTAGCCCGCAGCCTGAAGCAGAACCGCACGCATATGGTTGGTATTATTGTGGCGAATCTCGATTATTCGCTGTCCATCCAGTGCATCCGGGCGATCGAGAATGAGCTGCAGCGCCATGGCATCCAGGTGATCATCTGTAATAGCGATGAGAATGCGGATAAAGAAAATACACATGTAGAGGCGCTTGTGGCCCGCCAGGTGGACGGGTTGATTATTTTTCCGACCGGAGACCATCCGTCTCCCTATACCCGGCTGATCGAAGCGGAATATCCGCTTGTATTCATGGACCGGCTGGTAGAAGGGATCACGACCCAGAGTCTGCTGCTTGACAACGAAATGGCCGTCAAAACAGCCATCAAAGAGCTGACCGGGAAGGGCCATGAGAATATTGCCATCTTGTCGCTCCCGCTTGGCGAGCATGCGATCACCCCCCGTAAGGAGCGGATGAGCGGCTACAAAAAGGCCATGGAGGAAGCCGGGCTCAGGATGAATGATGAGTACGTGCGCAGTGTGCCAAGAGAGGCTATTGCTTCTGCGCTGGATGAGCTGTTAAACCTGCCGCAGCCGCCGACGGCGCTGCTCGCAGCCAACGATCTGGTGCTGGGGGAAATCCTGAAATATGCGAACCGCCATTCCATTGCAATCCCCGGCCAATGGTCGGTGATTGGGATTGATGACGCCGAATTTGCCCGGATCTACAATCCGGCTATCACAACCATCCGGCAGCCTGCCTATGAGATGGGAATGCAAGCCGCCAAAATCATGCTTTCTCTGATTGAGGATCAGGGGGACGCCATGCCGATCACGTACAGGTTCCCTCCAGCGCTGCAGCCGGGGCAATCCGTACAGGCTCCAACGCCAACCAAGTAAAACGATTTGTTCATAAGCCCCGGCGTTATCATGGGAAAAAGCCCTACACGGTCTGTCAAAGACTGTGTAGGGCTTTTATAGTATGAGCTGTTTCTAGGGATGGGTGTGCATATAGAGTGCAGCACTTGTTTGGAAGCAGCCTGCTTACACGCCTGCCTTCATAAACTTTTCCAGCCCGTCGCGGGTAGGCAGTCCATCCATGTCTCCGGGAGACATCACGGCGAGTGCGCCAATAGCATTACCGCGTTTCACGGCCTCGGCTACGGTCAGCTTTTCCAGCATCGCGCTGATTACACCGACTGCAAAGCCGTCTCCGGCGCCCACAGTATCAACAACGGTTTCTACCTTGAAGCCGTCGACATAACCTTCTTCACCGGCAGCCGTTTTGTAATATGCGCCTTCAGGACCGAGCTTGATAACCACCAGCGATACACCGCGCTCCAGGTAATAGCCGGCAATTTCTTCTGGAGTCTCAAGGCCTGTAAGGGTTTTGCCTTCGCTGAGGCCCGGCAGGAACCAGTCGCAGCGTGTAGCCAGATCGTTAATGGTGTTTACCATGGTTTCTTTGTCCGGCCAGAGGGTTGGGCGCAGATTCGGATCAAGGGAGACGGTTTTTCCGCTCTTCTTCATAAATTCCATGGCATGCAGCGAGAATTCATGGCAGGTCTTCGATAATGCCGAAGAGATGCTTGTAACGTGCAAATGCCCTGCGGAAGCGAAATACGCCTCATTGAAATCGGCCAGACTCAGCTTGGAGGCCGCGGAATTTTTGCGGAAATATTCAACCTTGGGATCTCCGGTCAGCACCTTGGATTTGATCAGCATGCCGGTTGGGAATTCTTTGGTGTACGTGATGCTGCCGGTATCAATCTGCTCTTTATTCAGCGCACCAACTATAAATTGGCCGAAGTTGTCCTCGCCAAGTTTCGTTACATACCCGGTTTTGTGCTCAAGACGTGATAATCCGGTAGCTACATTGCTCTCTGCACCGGCCAGCGCTTTGGAAAAAGAAGTAACCTCGTGCAGCGGCCCCGCCTCATTAGCATAAAACATAGCCATCGGCTCTCCGAATGTAACTGCATTCAGCTGTTTGCTCATGAATATTTCCTCCTCGGGGTAGCTTACAACCCCTGTATAAATGATTTGTAATTTGAAATTATCATATAAATCGGTTTTCTACAATAAGACACCCCTCGCTCAAATGAATTTTTTTAATATGATCACATTGGATAGGGTGAATAATCCCTTATTATAAAAGGGTTTTTGTGGTTGTTGAGAGAATTATACGTTCTGTTCACATAAAAACATATTGACGTAAGAAGACATTGTTATTACTATTTTCTTATAAGGTTTTGGCTTTTGGTTAGTAAATTAGATAAAATTGTTTATCTAAATTAATATTCTAAATATCAAGGATTTAACGAAAGGGAGATTTATAATGAAGAAGATAAAAGTATTGCAGAACATCACAAACGTTGGCGTGGTAGCTGTAATTCGCGCCGACCATGCAGACGATGCTTTCAAAATGTCCGCAGCCTGCATCGAAGGTGGACTGAATAACATTGAAGTAACCTTTACCACTCCGGATGCCGACGTAGCAATCAAACGGCTGGTAGCCGAATACGGAAGCCAAGCAGTGATCGGTGCAGGTACAGTACTTGATCCTCTTACGGCAAGAATCGCTATTCTGGCAGGTTCGGAATTTGTGGTCAGTCCTTCTTTTGAAGAAGAAACCGCCAAAATGTGTAATCTCTACGGTATCCCGTATATGCCGGGCTGCATGACACTCAATGAAATGAAAGAAGCACTGAAGCTGGGTGTGGATGTATTGAAGCTGTTCCCGGGCAGCGCCTTCGGACCGGATTATGTCAAAGCCGTTAAAGGACCCATGCCGCATGTCAACATTATGCCTACCGGTGGCGTGGATCTGAACAACATGGAAAAATGGATTTCAAACGGCTGCATCGCTGTAGGCATCGGTGGCAACCTGACCGCTCCAGCCAAGGAAGGCCGCTACGACCAGATCACTGAGCTTGCCGCCAAGTATGTGGCGAAGTTCAAGGAAATTAAGGGCGCTTAAATCCCGCACTCATTAACAACTCTACAAAGATTCATTTACACAGCAGCCGGTTTGCACCTTAAAAGGGTACAGGCCGGCTGTTTTGCATCTTTTTGATTTCACTTTTGTTACAATCTTTCTATAAAAGAGTATTTGAATGATTGAAGCTTCCCCTGTATGCTTAGTAAGGATTATGGATACCGAAAAAATTGATTACAGGCTTGCAACAAATTCGCAGTCTTGCGCGTCAGTAAGATTGCATAGAGAGGGGGAACCTTCGTGGTGGAGCAGGGACTCATCAGAGCCGCTCAAGCGGGCGATCGCGACGCTCTAATCACCCTATTGCGAGAAATTGAAGGGCATGTATATAAGACGGCCTTCTACATTCTGCATAATGAACAGGATGCTTTGGATGCTTCACAGGAGGCGCTTATCCGCGTGTATACCAAAATAGGTTCTTACGAGGAAAAAGCCCAGTTCAAAACATGGGTACAGCGGATCGTGACCAACATATGTATTGATAAGTTCAGAAGAACGAAACCAACGGTTTCCATTGATGAACATGAGATGGTGTTTCCGGATACACATAATGTGGAACGTGAAGTGTTGTCCGGTTATCTGGCAGAGGATATACGGGAGGCGATAGATCAGCTTCCGGAACATCACCGTACGGTAATCGTACTGAGGTATTTGCAGGATTTTTCTTACAACGAGATTGCAGATTCGCTGGACCTGCCCTTGAATACAGTGAAATCGTACCTGTTCAGGGCTAGGCAGCAACTGCAGAATAGACTTCAGGAGTATCAGAAAGGTGGTGTATCAGGATGAAATGCGCGGAGGTGATGGAATGGATGCACCGCTATCTGGATCATGACTTAAGCCAAGAAGAAATCATAGAAATGTTCCGTCATATCGACAATTGTCCCTCGTGCGCGGATGTTTTTGACCGTCTGAATGTGCTTTCCCAGCAACTTGAGCAGCTTCCGGACGTGAAGCCACCTTTCAGTCTGGTTGATTCGATTTTGCCTCGGCTTGACGAGCTGGATCGTAGTGCCGACCAGGAACCGGTCATGACGAGTACAGAAGAATCGAAGGTTGTTCCGTTCACCCGTAAAAGCACCCGTGGCAAATTCTCCAAGGGCTCATCCCTGGCAACACGGACAGGCATCGGCGCAGTGGCGGCGGCAGTGATACTGCTTATAGCTATTTTTAACATGCCTGACAGTATGCCGGCAGCAGATGTGGATGTGGCACTCAATCAGACTGCAGATACAAACTCTGGACAGACTATGCAAAAGACTGAAGAGGCGGCAGGATCTGAACCGGGTGCAGTACAGGACGGCAGCGGGGATAGCGTAAATGGCGCAGATAGGGCGGCAGGGATTACAGAACAGAAAAATAATACGTTTTCGGCTTCCGGGAACAATACTTCCGGCGGTGCTGATGAGATGGTGACTTCATCTACGGCACCAACTCCGGATTCCCCGGCGGTTACACCTGACCCAACCAAACAGCCGGCATCCTTCAAGCGGCAGATCATAGCGGAGCCTGACAAGGACCCTGCCACACCTGCGGTAGAGGATATGAAGATTAGCACTTCTGGTCCGGATACCAGCGGAGCTAAGGATTCTCAGGACAGCCCGCCAAAAGGCGAAGCCGGAGCGAATAATTCCATCAGCGAGTCGCAGCAGTTTCCTTCATCGGAAGAAGCCGGGGTGATGGGCTTGCGCTCGGCACTGGTCGCACCCTCGCCTTTGACATCGCCTGACGGTCGTTTTGGCGCTGAGCTCGCAGGACAGCAGCTTGTACTCTATGCCATACCGGAAGGCGCTGCGAGAGACGATTGGACGGTGCTGACATCACTTCCCCTGGAGGGGGAATGGGTGTCCGGCCAATGGTCGGAAGATAGCCGTGTGTTCACTTATGTGACCCTGAAGAACGGCAATCAAATGACCAAGAGCTATACCGTCCCGGATTCGGTAGTATCTGCGGCACCATCCGGTTCACCATCAGCTTCTTCTACAGCACCTGCGGCTACTCCGGACGCGGCAACGTCTACAAAATAATCGCAGAGTGGAACTTTTTACTCGGTATAGGAATATACTATAGTAAGAGGACAGGAGCTACAGGGTCGTGAGAACCATCGGTATGACCGTCGGCTGGAAAGTTTCTAGAGCTTTTCCTACCGTCGTTTATATAGATGCGCCGCGGAAACGGAGCAACTTTGGCAATGCTGCCGGAGTTGCTCCGTTTTTGCGCAGATATCTGCCGTCTCCACTAGATGTCTATGTTTAAAGATGCTTTTTTGTTACAATATTCAAAGACTGAAATGGAAAAGGAAGTGGCGGAATGGATGCCAAAACGGCGGCCAAAGACATCAAACAAGGAAATGTTTCGCCACTCTACGTACTGTACGGCAGCGAGAAGTTCCGGATGAATGAATTTGCGGCTTTTCTGGAGGATCATCTGATTGCCAAAGAGGACCGGGATTTTGCTGTCATTCCCTTTGATCTTTCCGAGACGCCGGTGCAGGCGGTTGTGGAAGAAGCGGAGACTGTGCCGTTTATGGTGGAGCGGAAGCTGCTGCTGGTGCGTGACGCCTCCCTGTTCACTGCAGGAAAAGATAATGCCAAAATCGAACATCGCATAGAAGTTCTCAGTGAATATATGCAGCATCCGGCAGAGTTCAGTGTGATCGTCTTCATGGTCAATAATGACAAGCTGGATGAACGGAAAAAAATCGTTAAGACAGCCAAGGCTGCTGGGACTGTGCTTGCCTTCAATCCTTTAGGCGCAGAGGAACTGCTGCGCTGGGTCGAGAAGGGATTGCGGGACCGGGGCTGCGTGTCGGCACCGGGTGCCGCTGCGGCTCTTGTGGCCAATGCCGGAACAGGGCTACAGGGATTGTCGGCGGAAATGGACAAGCTGAGCCTGTTCGCAGGCAAGGGCGGGACCGTGGACGCCGCAGCAATTGAGAGCCTTGTACACCGCGGGACCGAACAGAACGTGTTCACGCTGGTAGAGGATATCGCCAATCTGCGCCTGGACAAGGCGCTGAATACACTCTATGAGCTGCTGAAGCAGCGTGAAGAGCCTATTAAGATTGCGGCGCTGATTGCGAGGCAGTTTCGGATGATTTTGCAGGTGAAGGATCTGTCTGCCCAGAGCTACTCACAAGGCCAGATCGCCTCCCAACTGGGGCTGCATCCGTATGCCGTCAAGCTTGCCGGTGAACAAGCTCATAAGTTCGAGAGCCAGCGGCTGCGGCAGATTCTCAGCTTTCTGGCTGACCTGGACTACCAGATGAAGACAGGGGCTATCGACAAGGTGCTAGGTTTGGAGATGTTCATGTTACGGCTGGGAGCCTAAAGGTGAACCGGTGATTTCTCAAGATTGTAATAACAACAAAAGCCTGCTCCGCAGCGTATGAACGCTAACGGGCAGGCTTTTGTTGGCTATTTCTGCTGAAAAACAAAAAAACCTAACCGTATGCAGCATAGCGGTCAGGTTCTTATAGTGCTCATTATTAATGTCGCCCTTGGCTTAGGCTTGAGCCTTAAGAGCGTTCAATTTCTTCGCCAAGCGGGATTTTTTGCGGGCAGCCGCATTTTTATGAACCAGGCCTTTAGTTACAGCCTTGTCCAGCTTTTTGGAAGCAGCTTGGAAAGCAGCTTGAGCAGTTTCCACTTCAGTACCAGTCAGAGCTACATCAGCAGTTTTCACAGCTGTACGAAGCGCGGATTTCTGGGAAGCGTTCAGTGCACGGCGTTTTTCGGCCGTCTTGACGCGTTTTACCGCGGATTTGATATTTGGCATTGCATTCACCTCCTGAAAGACATTCGAAATCATCAAATGATTCACAACTTAAAATAGTTTAGCATGACCGCACACAAAATGCAAGACTAATGCTTTTAATTTAACCCATTTCGGCTTGAATAAAGCAAGGCCTTCACTCGCACACTATCATCAATATGGATAAGGAGGCTGAACTAATAATGGAACTGGATCTTCAGCTATATTCGGTACGCACAGATTTGGCGCTGGAAGCCAAAGAGATGGCTCAGGGACCGCAAAAAACGCCTATTCCCGGTGTAAACGAAGAGGTAGAGGAAGCGGATGGCATTAAGGTCACCCGTCTTGCTGTAGCGAATAATGCAGGCTCACAGGCCATTGGACGCGCCATAGGAAACTACGTGACGCTGGAGGTTCCGGCACTTCGCGGCGGCGACACTGGTCTTTCGCAGAAGGTATCCGTGGTTTTTGCCAGAGAATTTGAACAGTTCATGGACAGAATCGGTATTGACCGCGACTCGTCGGTGCTGATTGTCGGCCTTGGCAACTGGAATGTGACTCCGGATTCACTGGGACCGCTCGTTGTGGAGAATTCGCTGGTTACACGCCAGTTCTACGAGCTGGTTCCCGATCAAGTCTCTCCGGGTTACCGCAAGGTGAGCGCAATTGCACCAGGTGTGCTGGGGCTGACCGGTATTGAATCCAGTGAAGTGGTCCAGGGAATCGTGGACCGTACGAAGCCCGACGTGATTATCGCGATAGATGCACTGGCATCCCGTTCACTGGAACGAATTAATACGACCATTCAAATCGCCGATATCGGCATCCATCCCGGTTCCGGAATTGGCAATAAACGCCGGGGGCTAACCAAGGAAATTCTCGGGATTCCCTGTATTGCGATCGGCGTTCCTACCGTCTGCTATGCTTCAACCATCGTGAATAATGTGCTGGAGATGATGAGCAGGCATTTCGGGCAGGTTGGAGCCGGAGCCGCCCACACCAAAGAAATTATGGGCATGCTGGACGACATCTCTGAACAGGAACGGCTGTCGCTCGTCAAAGAAGTGCTGGAACCGCTCGGACATGATCTGATTGTTACGCCGAAGGAAATTGATGAATTTATCGAAGAAATCGCCAACATCGTAGCCAGCGGACTGAATGCTGCGTTGCATGAAGCTGTGGATCCGGGCAACGTGGGGGCGTATACCCACTGAGAACTGCCCTTCGGTATACTATGCCTGCCCAGTCTGCCTGCCGGCTGCGGTTGGGCTTTTTTTTTGCTGGATGAACAATACTTTATTAAGAGGGACTGGTTAAACAGGTCTTCCTTTTCTCTCATTTCAGGTTCTACCATTCCTCTTCCGCTCATAGATTGGGAGTATAAGAGATTACAGAGGGCTGGAGGAGGACATAACAATAATGAACAGAAAATGGTTTCAGCTATGGAATATCGGCCGGCTGCGGGGGAAGCTGTTGGATATTCTGTCGCTGGGGAGAACAATGCTGCTGCTGGCCGGAGGTTCGCTTGTGTTTTTTATGCTGCTTGGAGCCGGTGGATTGGCCGGTCAAAAGCTGAACTCTTCACCCATTCCCTCAATGAAAGGGTTGGCAGCTTCCTTATCCAGCGGGTTTTTTATGGAACTGCTCGGTATGGAGGTTCCCCACCTGCCGAAAGGTGAAGAGCCGTCTGCATTTTCGGGTAAAAACGTAACCTCCTTCGTCTTTCGGATGCTGACCAGTGTGGACCCCGGCGACCCGAAAAGCCTGCTCTCCCGTGAGGTTCCGGGCCTGGCTGCGGATGATCCGTTTCTGCTGCGTCTGGGCTCTGGCGGGGCTAAGGATGCTCCCGCGGACTACCATCCGGGAACGGATGAGCTGGCAACTGGAGATACCGGTGGGAATGGTAAAGGGGATGAGACAGGAACAGAAGCGGGGTCAGGCGGAACAGAACCTGCGAGTGACGGATCGGACGAGCCGGATGGCGGTGAAACGGCCGCGCCGCAGCCTGAGCCTTCCATCGCACCGGATTCATCAGGCGGCAACGACAGTCAGGTCTCACCCGGCAACAGCCAGGATACTTCGATCAAACGGATCTTAATCTATCATTCCCATCCCCGCGAGGCCTATAATCCGCTGCTGGGGGTAGAGAGTGACAATCCAAGCTCCGCTATACCTTCCAAAAATGTAATGCTGGTAGGCTCATATATTACCAAAAGACTGGAGCAGCGCGGAATTGGTACTGTTCATAAACAAGAAGATTACGCCACAAAGGTACCGGATTATAATTGGAACTTTTCCTATAAATATTCAAGAATGACTGTCAAGGCTGTGCTAAGTGCCAACCAGGAAATGAACGAAATGATTGATATCCATCGTGATTCGCAGCGGCATGGCAAAACCACAGCCGTCATAGAGGGAAAAAGTTACGCTCAGGTGTATTTTATCCTCGGTCATGCGAATAAAGATTGGAAGAGGAATGAGGCGTTCGCCAACAAAATTCATCAGCTGCTCGAAAAAAACTATCCGGGTGTTTCCCGTGGCATCTGGGGCAAGTCCTCCGGGAATGGCAATAATGGTGAGTATAATCAGACTCTTTCTCCTAACAGTGTATTAATTGAGGTGGGCGGTATCGACAATTCTGCAGATGAACTGAAGCGGACGGCGGATATTTTGGCGGATGCTATCGCCGATGTGTACTGGAGCAGCCATGATGCGGAGAAAGCGGCGGCACCTGATGCCGGAGCAGACACCGGGAAGCAGAGTGACTGATTCGTAAAGTAGAAAGGAGTGCATGAGATGTCGCGGTTTGGTAAAAAACTGGTCGTAGTCGGCATATCGTTGGGGATCGGCATATTGGCAGGCATGCAGTTCAGCAGCAGCTTGGGTACAAATGCTTCTACAGTACTGCCTGGCTGGAATGGTGCAACCGGGACAGCTCAAACTGCCCCTGCTGGCCAGAAGACTAAGGCGCATTCTGTCCCAGTGGCAGGTTTGACGCAAGGCGGGCAAGCCTATATGTATGTTCCTGTGGTTGTAGACCCGGTTACTGGCGCGTACTCGGTTGTCCCGGTGCAGCCGCAAACCCCTGCGGGCCAGAGCGCAGCCGGCAATCTGCCGCAGCAGGAGGTTCAGGACTACAGCAGTATGAGTCCGGAACAGATTCTTATCCCTGAAGAGCAGAAGCCCACAGTGGACAAGCTTGCCGACAAAACAGCGGGGCTGCTGCAAGAAGCGTCACAAAAGAGCATCCGCTGGGTGGTCTCGCTGTTCGATTCCGCGGAGAAATAGACTGACTCGGACCCCGCAATGCGGCCCATGTGAATTCTTGATTCGTTCAAAAAAGCGGATTCACCTCCCTCAGGGGATGGAGAATCCGCTTTTTTCTCTGCCGCAGACCTTTTCTTGGAGCGTTCGGGGCAGGCGGGATTGATGGGTGAAGCGCGTACTGTTATAATAAGTGGATTAACATTAGGCTGTCTGTGGGGGTAAGGAATGACTGACGTTCAGAAAAGACAACAACAAATCCGCAATTTCTCGATTATTGCACATATAGACCATGGTAAATCGACACTGGCCGACCGCATTTTGGAATACACAGGCGCGCTTACTTCGCGCGAAATGCAGGAGCAGGTGCTGGACCAGATGGATCTGGAGCGCGAACGCGGCATCACCATCAAGCTGCAGGCTGTGCGCTTGACCTATCGTGCCGATGATGGACAGGATTATTATCTCAACCTGATTGACACACCGGGGCATGTCGATTTCACGTATGAAGTTTCCCGCAGTCTTGCGGCCTGTGAAGGCGCACTTCTGGTGGTAGACGCTGCACAGGGAATTGAAGCCCAGACCCTGGCCAACGTATATCTGGCGCTGGACAACAACCTGGAAATTCTGCCGGTTATCAACAAGATTGACCTGCCGAATGCTGATCCTGACCGGGTGAAGCAGGAAATTGAGGATGTCATCGGACTGGATACCAGCGAAGCAGTACTTGCTTCCGCCAAAGCCGGTATCGGCATCAAGGAAATTCTGGAACAGGTAGTGAAGCAGGTTCCTGCACCCACCGGAAATTCCGAAGAACCGCTGAAGGCGCTGATTTTTGACTCTCACTATGATCCGTACAAAGGTGTTATCGTCTATGTGCGTGTTATTGATGGCAGTATCCGCGCCGGTTCGAAGATTAAGATGATGGCAACGGACAAGACCTTTGAGGTTATTGAGGTCGGTGCGTTCATGCCGCGTATGAGCATCGTATCCGAACTTAACATCGGTGATGTTGGTTTCATCGTAGCCGGAATCAAGCATGTCGGCGATACCCGCGTGGGTGATACCGTAACAGATGCCAAGAATCCGACACCGGAGCCGCTGCCGGGTTACCGCAAGATCAACCCGATGGTCTATTGTGGTCTCTATCCGATCGAAACCTCGGATTACAATGACTTGCGCGAAGCACTGGAGAAATTGCAGCTCAACGATGCTTCTCTCAGCTTTGAGCCGGAAAGCTCAAGCGCGCTGGGCTTTGGCTTCCGTTGCGGCTTCCTTGGACTCTTGCACATGGAGATTATTCAGGAGCGGATTGAGCGTGAATTCAATCTGCCGCTGATCACCACGGCACCAAGCGTAATTTACCGCATTAAGCTGACCAACGGTGAGATCATTCAGATCGACAACCCGTCGCATTATCCGGAGATTGGCACGATCGACTATATTGAAGAGCCGTATGTCAAAGCCGGAATCATTGTGCCGAATGATTACGTAGGTACGGTTATGGAGCTGTGCCAGAACAAACGCGGTGAATTCGTCAATATGGAGTATCTGGACACAAGCCGCGTCACCATCACATATGAGATTCCATTGTCCGAGATTGTCTATGACTTCTTTGACCAGCTGAAATCAGGAACGAAAGGCTATGCTTCCTACGATTATGAAGTATCGGGCTACCGCCAGTCGAACCTGGTTAAGATGGACATTCTGCTAAATAATGAGCAGGTGGATGCCTTGTCATTCATCGTCCACCGTGACCGCGCTTATAACCGCGGCCGCATCATTTGTGAGAAGCTGCGCGGGATCATTCCGCGGCAAATGTTCGAGGTGCCGATTCAGGCTTCTGTCGGAACAAAAGTCGTGGCCCGCGAGACCGTTAAGGCGATGCGCAAGAACGTGCTGGCCAAATGCTACGGCGGTGACATTTCGCGTAAGCGGAAGCTGCTGGAGAAGCAGAAGGAAGGCAAGAAGCGCATGAAGCAGGTCGGCAGCGTTGAAGTGCCGCAGGAAGCGTTCATGGCGGTGCTTAAGATTGACGAGTAGCTGTAAGGCGAGCTCTGGCTCGTACTGAGTAACAATCGCTAGTGTGTTCTGACGGGAAGCCTGATGGCTTCCCTTTTCTGGCTAAATAGCTTGAACTTTGAAATATACAACCAGGGAAAAGTGGCGGAAGAGAAGTTTGGAACTGTAGGAGCGAATGCGTCCGCCTTTGTCTGCGGATTTCCACCGCGAACAGCGGTACAAATCAAGAAATCTGCAGACAACAGCGGCCGGAAGTCCAAACATTCTCAGTAGTCACGACCATTCCCGAAGTAGAACAATCACAAGTTCAATCTATATAGATATATATTTTAATAATTTTGAACAAAGGAGACAGCTATGACAAACCTGAATAATGGCCGTCCCCCAGAGGCCGTATACATTCATATCCCTTTCTGCACCAATAAATGTTTTTACTGCGATTTCAATTCCTACGTCCTGAAGGATCAGCCGGTCATGGATTACCTGCAAGCGCTGGACCGGGAGATGGAACTTACGGTGAAGAATACTCCGCCTGGTGTGATCAAGACGATTTTTGTCGGCGGGGGAACACCTACGGTGCTGAAGCCGGATGAAATGGCCTATTTTCTAAAATCGGTCCGCACACATTTCCCCCAGTGGGATGAGAATATAGAGTTCTCTATGGAAGCTAACCCTGGTACCACAGATCAAGATAAGCTTGCAGTCATGAAGGAAGGCGGCGTCAACCGGGTCAGCTTTGGCGTACAGGCTTTTCAGAATGAACTGCTAAGCGGCATTGGGCGCATTCATAACGTGGATGATGTCTACCGCAGTCTGGAGAACGCGCGCAGTGTGGGTCTGCATAATCTGTCGGTAGATCTCATGTTCGGACTGCCGAACCAGACCGTCGATATGCTGAGGGAGAGTATAACCAAGGCACTGGAGCTGAATTTGCCGCATTATTCAATTTATAGCCTCAAGGTCGAGGAGAATACACTGTTCCATACCCTCTTCAACAAGAACAAGCTTCCGCTGCCCAGCGAAGAGGATGAACTGGAGATGTATCTCCTGCTGATGTCTACTATGGAAGCTGCAGGTTACGGGCAATATGAGATCAGCAACTTTGCCAAGCCGGGAATGGAGAGCCGCCACAATATTACGTATTGGCGTAATGAGGATTACTATGGCCTAGGGGCCGGGGCGCATGGATATGTGAAACGGCAGCGGCATATGAATATCAAGGGTGTGAATCCGTACATTGAAGCTTCACTTAAGGGACTGCCGCGTCTGGACAGCTTCAGGGTCTCCGAGCAGGAGGCGATGGAGGACTTCATGATGGTTGGCCTACGCATGCGTGAGGGTGTGTCGGATCAAGCGTTCCAGGCACAGTTCGGGAAGTCGCTGCAGGATATTTTTGGAGGATCGCTGAATAAAATGCTTGCCGCCGGCTTGCTCGAGCAGGATGGAGACATCTATCGTCTAAGCAAGCAGGGTATCCTGTTCGGGAACGATGTTTTCGGTGAATTTGTCGGGGCTTTGACAGAGGTTTAATTTTAAAATACCTCTTGAATTGTAATTCACTCTGTTGTATATTTATTCATATTAACAACAAGGGGTGAGTCAAAGTGCTTGTCAAAACGGAGAAGGTCCGCCAGTCGGCTCCTGCGGGAGACCACAAGGTGATATGCAGAAATGCTACGGTGGAGGATGTAGAGCCGCTGTATTTAATGATAGAAGAATACGCTCAGAGCGGAATTATGCTTCCCCGTTCCAGGCAAGCACTGACCCGCCAGATTGACCAGTTCGTGATTGCCGAATTAGACGGCAAATTCATCGGCTGCGGATCGCTGTTCAGACTGGGCGCTGATCTCGTAGAGGTCCGTTCGATCGGATTGCGTGATGAGGGTAAAGGCAAAGGCGTGGGCTCGATGATCCTGGAGAAGCTGACGGAAGAAGCCAAACGCCAGAAGATTCCCAAGATTATGGCGCTGACCTATGCAGTGGATTTTTTTCTCAGAAACGGCTTTACCGTCGTGGAGAAAGAGATTTTCCCGGAGAAGGTCTGGACCGATTGCGTGAACTGCAAGAAGCAGCATGCCTGCGATGAAATCGCCGTGCTGAAGAAGCTGGATTAATAACCGAGAGGCATTAGCCTTCGGGTTTACCTTATATAATACAAAACCACTTTTCTGCAGGCCGAAGCCGTTTGCGGAAGAGTGGTTTTTTTGATACTTTTGATAACCATCGAATGAATGAGGCCAAAGAAGAATTTGGCGGCAACGAACGTGAAGCTTATGCGTATAGCCGATGGGTTATTTCACATATATCAGCTTACGCTGCTCTTCCACCAGTCTTGCAAGTTCAGGTGTAGCATAACAGGAAGGATGGAAGGCTTCGAACATCGTGTTATATGTAATTCTTCTGCTGGAGCCATCGGTCATTTCAATTTCAAGCCAGTATTTATCTCCTACCCATTGTTTGGTCTCTTTCGACAACTGGTCAAACGGGATATATTTGAGCTTAGGATACTCCCGGATAAATACGGCGTTAGCCTCAGGTGTGAAATCTTTCAGAGGACTCCCGTCCATGCCGCTGGTAAAACGGACGGTCTTGATTTTGCCTTCAATATCAAGCAGGTCGTTCATCGTTTGGGCAGACGGATTATCGGTAGCCTCATACAGCCTTTCACCTGCCATTAACCGGGCCGAGGTTTTATACCCTTTTACTGCGTAGAGTGGTGTTCCCACTTCCAGCACTGTGGCGTCTCCATTCTGCATGGGATTGCGCGGACACTGATGATCGGCTTTGCGGTAGTTGATTTTACCGATACGGTCTCCTGTTTTCAACCCGCTGATGTCTCCGTCGTTATTATCCATGTAGGTAATGTCATTCCATCGGAGGACAGAAGCATAGTCTACATCACCGTAATAACATTTGTACGGCCCCATTTTCTCCGGCATCCCACCCGGCATGCAGCCTGACAGTATAAGAGCGGCCATCATCATGCTGAATACAGCGAGTAACCATCGTTTTAGTGACTTCATTTCACACCCCCATAAATAACAGACGAAGGAGTGGGGAATTGGTTGCGGAATGCATCCTGAAATATGGATTTATCTTGAATAAAATGTAACTCTGGTTTATCCTTTTAATTAGGACGTTCGTTCAATTTCATCAAGGATGGTAGTATTATGAATAAAAGGCATTATGATAGTGACGAGACCCGGTCACTCATTGCAGACAAAGCGGCGCGGCTCTTTGCGCAAAAAGGTTTTTCCGGAACTTCAATCGCTGATATTTCCAGAGAGTCCGGCTGCAGCAAAGGGCATATTTATTATCATTTTGAAAATAAAGAGAAGCTTTTTGTCTATCTCGCTCTGGAAACGATGCGTTCCTGGAAAGAACGGTGGGAGGAGGTTTCCGTAAATTATGGAACGGCTGTAGAGAAGCTCTACGCGATGGCTCATTTCGTCCAGAATAACTTTAAAACGCCGCTTTTGCAGGCTGGACAGGAATTAGGCAGCAACCCCGCGACTTCACCGGAGACAGTAGCACAACTGAGAGGGCTCGCTTCAACGCCTATGCATGCTTATTATGAAATATTCAAGCTGGGATTGGAGAACGGAGAATTCGATCTCACTGAAGCGGAGCTTACGTCTACGGGTTTCTTGTTCGGAACATTGCTCGGCGGGCTGTGTCAATATTTGTATACGATGGAGTCTATAGCGTTAGAGGGACTTTTTCAGCGCAGTGTGACTGTTTTTGTGGATGGGATTCGAAGTAAAGGGTAAAAGGCAGTAGTGCCTTCTGCTTAGTTAGATTAGAACGAACGTACTATTTTGTTCCGATGTGGTGAATTGATACACACATACATAGGTAAGGAGAGATGAGAAATGGTAAAGATTACACGGGTAGGGATCGTTACCGGAGGTGCTTCAGGTATTGGCAAGGCCTTGTGCAAAGAGCTTTTAACAAGAGGGGTGTACATTGTTATCGCTGATCTGAACGCGGAGGAAGGGCTCAGGACGGCGGCTGAACTTGAGCGGATGGGCGGGGAGTGCCGCTTCATTCCGGTGGATGTCACTGATGGAACTGCGGTAAAAGCAATGGTAGATGGTATTTACCGGGATTTTGGGCGTTTGGATTATATGTTCAACAATGCGGGAATTGCGATGTACGGGGAGATTGGGGATATGACACAGCAGAACTGGCAAAGGATCGTGGATGTAAATCTGTGGGGAGTCATTCATGGGGTGCAGGCAGCCTATCCTTTAATGATGAAGCAAGGTTTCGGGTACATAGCCAATACGGCTTCTGCAGCCGGTCTCGGACCTGCTCCTGGAAGTGGCGCTTATTCCGCGACCAAGCATGCGGTGGTGGGGCTGACGACTTCTCTGCATTATGAGGCAGAGGCATACGGTGTCAAGGTAAGCTGCTTGTGTCCGGCATTTGTCGACACGCCGATTTTTGAAAGCGGTGAGGCAGTACATATGGATAAGAAGAAAGTATTGATCCAGGTGAAAAAGCAAAAGCTTATGACACCCGAGTATTTTGCCGCTCTTGCGTGTAAAGGCTTGGAGAGAAATGAAGCGCTGGTGAACCCGATGCCGCTGCGCCGGACGATGGATATTATGTTTACGCTTTTTCCTTTTCTGCACCGCAAGGTAATGCAACTGGTCTGCCGTACAGCGCGGGAAGCCCGGCTCGGCTGAAATGGGCGAAGCGAAGATATTGAACTGACTTGACAATGCCAAGGTCAGTTTGGTATTTTTGTATTAGTGGTTAGCACTCATCTGACTAGAGTGCTAACGAATCGGGAGCCGCAGCCGACAGGAGGGGATTTGCATGTTAACCGAACGCCAGAGAATGATATTGAATGCCATCGTAGATGATTACATTACTTCTGCCGAGCCGGTTGGTTCGCGAAGCATTTCCAAACGGGGAGATGTAGGCTATAGTCCTGCAACCATCCGTAACGAAATGGCCGACTTGGAGGATCTGGGCTATCTGGAACAGCCTCATACTTCTGCAGGCCGGATTCCTTCCCATAAGGGCTACCGCTATTATGTGGACCATCTGGTTCCATGGAATTCGGCTGAATCGGCGGAAATGGGCACGATCCGTGAATTTTTTGCCGAGAAGCTTAATGCCACGGAGCAGGTTATCCAGCATGCGGCAATGATTCTATCTAATATGACGAATTACACTTCCATCCTTTTGGGGCCGGAGGTTTTTCATACTTCATTGCGCCATTTTCAGCTGCTGCCGCTGGATGACAATACCGCTGTGGCGATCATTGTTACAAGCACCGGCCAGGTAGAGAATAAGACCGTAAGTATTCCACCGGGAATTTCTCTGTCCGAGATGGAGAAAGTGGTTAACCTGCTCAACAGCAAGCTGGTGAATGTTCCGCTCTATAAGCTGAAGAGCCAGCTGTATTCCGAGCTTGGGGAGGAAATGCAGCGTCACATCTCCCACTATGAGGAATTAATGAAGGTACTGGACACGGCACTTGAAAGTGACCATGAACAGCGTATCTATCTCAGTGGAGCGACTAATATGCTTACCCAGCCGGAGTTCAAGGACGTCGATAAGGTGAAGAATATTCTCGACCTGCTGGAAGAAACGCCTACACTCCTCAAAATGCTTGCTCCCGCATCCGGGGGGACCGGAATGCAGGTGCGTATCGGCATGGAGAACAAGCATGAGGCTTTTGCCAACTGTAGTCTGATTACTGCCACGTACTCGCTGGACGGGAAAGCGCTTGGGAGCATTGGTATCCTGGGTCCGACCCGGATGGAATATGCGCGCGTAATGGGCATACTGGGGATTCTGTCCCGGGATTTGACAGCGATGCTGGCACACTGGTATAAGTGAACAGAGCGTAATTGATTTCGTGAATGATTTTAAGGAGGTGAAGACAACTTGAAAGAGGAAAAGATTCAGGATACAAATGAAATTAAGGATCAGGCAATACATGAGAATCAGGCTGCCGATGAGGCTGAAACAGCCCCTGAGAATGGTGCAGCAGCTTCGGAAGAGGCCTTCGAGGAGGCTTCGGGAACTGGAGAAGCAGCAAGACGCCTGCAGGAGCTGGCCGAAGAATATCAAGGACGTGCGCTGCGTGTGCAGGCCGATTTTGACAACTTCCGCCGCCGTACCCAGAAGGAAAAAGAGGAACTGGCACAGTATGCCACAGCCAAGCTGGTAGGTGAACTGATTCCGGTACTCGATAACTTCGAACGCGCAATTGCCACAGTTCCGGCCAGTCCGGAATTTGAGGCCTTTAACAAAGGTGTGAATATGATTTTCCAGCAGCTGGAAGGGATTTTGAAGTCTGAAGGCCTTACAGCCATGGAATCGGTAGGACAGCCTTTCAACCCTGAATACCATCAGGCCATCATGCAGGTGGAGAGCGAGGAGCACGAGGAAGGCATCGTGACGGAAGAGGTCCAAAAGGGCTATCTCCTGAAGGATAAGGTTCTTCGTCCAGCCATGGTCAAAGTCAGCATGTAGTCCTGTCTATATATGCCGGTTGTAAATGAGTTCCAATCCATTACTTAATAGAAAATCTAACTGGAGCCAAGGCTCCATATCATTTTGAGGAGGCACATTACTGTGAGTAAAGTTATCGGTATTGACTTAGGAACCACCAACTCTTGCGTGGCGGTTATGGAAGGCGGCGAAGCCGTCGTTATTCCAAATCCGGAAGGTGCGCGTACAACCCCATCGGTTGTAGGCTTCAAGAAAGACGGCGAGCGTATCGTCGGCGAAACAGCTAAACGCCAGGCCATTACGAATCCGGACCGCACCATCGCTTCCATCAAACGTCACATGGGCACGAACCACAAAGAAAGCATTGACGGCAAAGACTACTCTCCACAAGAGATCTCGGCCATGATTCTGCAAAAGCTGAAATCCGATGCTGAAGCTTATCTGGGCCAAACTGTTACTCAAGCGGTTATCACCGTTCCAGCCTACTTCAATGATAGCCAGCGTCAGGCAACCAAGGATGCAGGCAAAATTGCCGGTCTGGAAGTTCTGCGTATCGTGAACGAACCAACAGCAGCGGCTCTTGCATACGGTCTGGAGAAATCTGAAGACCAAACCATCCTCGTCTATGACCTTGGTGGTGGTACATTCGACGTATCCATTCTTGAACTGGGCGACGGCTTCTTCGAAGTAAAAGCTACAAGCGGTGACAACCGTCTTGGCGGCGACGACTTTGACCAAGTGGTTATGGACTTCCTCGTAGCTGAATTCAAAAAAGAGCAGGGCATTGACCTGAGCAAAGATAAAGCAGCAGTACAACGTCTGAAGGATGCCGCGGAAAAAGCGAAAAAAGAACTGTCCGGCGTACTGACTACTACGGTATCCCTTCCGTTCATCACGGTTGTTGACGGCGTGCCTCAGCACCTTGAAATCAACCTGACCCGTGCGAAATTCGACGAGCTGACTGCAGGTCTAGTTGAACGTA
Organism: Paenibacillus sp. P32E; assembly: GCF_001909085.1. Classification (NCBI taxonomy): domain Bacteria; kingdom Bacillati; phylum Bacillota; class Bacilli; order Caryophanales; family Paenibacillaceae; genus Paenibacillus; species Paenibacillus sp. P32E. The sequence goes on from NZ_LVYY01000018.1 coordinate 90,749, forward strand.
CACTGGGACCTACCCGCCAAGCTTTGAGCGATGCAGGCATGACTCCTGCTGATCTGAACAGAATCGTACTCGTGGGCGGTTCCACACGTATTCCTGCCGTACAAGATGCGATCAAGAAGCTTACCGGTAAAGAGCCTCACAAAGGCGTTAATCCGGATGAAGTGGTAGCCCTTGGTGCAGCCGTTCAAGCGGGTGTATTGACTGGTGACGTAAAAGACGTGGTATTGCTTGACGTAACTCCACTGTCCCTGGGTATTGAAACTGCGGGTGGCGTGTTCACGAAGATGATCGAACGCAATACTACGATCCCTACAAGCAAATCGCAGGTCTTCTCGACCTTTGCCGACAACCAGCCAAGCGTGGAAATTCACGTACTGCAGGGTGAACGCCAGATGGCGAACGGCAACAAGACCCTGGGACGCTTCATGCTGAACGAGATTCCACCGGCACCACGCGGCGTACCGCAAATCGAAGTTACCTTCGATATTGACGCCAACGGTATCGTAAACGTATCGGCAACGGATAAGGGCACCAACAAGAGCCAGAAGATCACCATCACTTCTTCCAGCGGCCTGAGTGACGCAGAAGTAGAACAAATGATGAAGGATGCCGAGCTGCACGCTGAGGAAGACCGCAAGCGCAAAGAATTGGTAGAAGCGAAGAACTCCGCTGACCAACTCGTGTATTCTACAGATAAGGTAATCAAAGACCTGGGCGATAAAGTGGACGCTTCTGAAGTAGATAAAGCGAACGCTGCTAAGGATAAGCTGAAAGCTGCTCTGGAAACTGACAACCTGGAAGAAATCAACGCGGCTACAGAAGCGTTGACCGAGATTGTACAGCAATTGTCCGTGAAGCTGTATGAACAGGCGGCACAGGCTGAACAAGGCGCAGAAGGCGGCCAGGGAGCTTCTGAAGGCGCGAAGAAAGACAATGTTGTAGATGCTGACTACGAGGTTGTTGACGACGAGAAGAATCAAGGGTAACCTTAGACGATAAGTTTATTTTGAACGAAGGGAAGGTCAAGACCGGGGCATCCCGTGTTTTGACTTTCCTTTTAACATGTAACAGGGAGTTTGAGTATTGATGTACGGAGGTGAAAGCAGTGGCAGATAAACGCGATTATTATGAGATTCTGGGCCTCGGAAGAGATGCATCAGACGATGAAGTGAAGAAGGCGTACCGCAAGCTGGCGCGCCAGTACCACCCGGACGTCAATAAAGCCAGCGATGCGGAGGCTAAATTCAAAGAAGTGAAGGAAGCCTACGATGTGCTTAGTGACGGCCAGCAGCGTGCACGGTATGACCAGTATGGTCATATGGATCCCAATCAGGGAATGGGCGGCGGCTTTGGCGGCGGTGGCGGTGATTTCGGAGGGCTTGGCGATATTTTCGATATGTTCTTCGGCGGCGGTGGCCGTCGTGATCCGAACGCTCCGCAGCGCGGCGGAGACTTGCAGTACACCATGACCATTGAGTTCAAGGAAGCGGTATTCGGCAAAGAAACCGACATCACCATTCCACGCACGGAAACCTGCGATACCTGCTTCGGCTCCGGTGCCAAACCCGGAACCAAACCGGAAACCTGCTCCGTATGCCATGGCAGCGGCCAACAGGAGTTCGTTCAGAACACACCGCTTGGACAAATGCGAAACCGCCGTCCTTGCTCTAATTGCTCAGGCACTGGTAAAATCATTAAGGAAAAATGTACAACATGCGCTGGCCAAGGCAAAGTCAAGAAACAGCGTAAGATTCATGTCCGTATTCCGGGCGGCGTTGATGACGGTGCACAGCTGCGCATGACCGGCGAAGGCGAAGGCGGTACACGCGGCGGTCCGGCAGGCGATTTGTACATTGTTATCCGTGTGAAGACGCATGATTTCTTCGTACGCGAGAACGATGATATTATGTGTGAGGTTCCATTAACATTTGCACAGGCAGCGCTTGGCGACGAGATTGAGATTCCAACCCTGACGGAAAAAGTAAAGCTCAAGATTCCGGCAGGCACACAGACCGGAACCTTCTTCCGGCTGAAAGGCAAAGGGGTTCCACATCTGCGCGGCTCAGGAACAGGGGATCAGCATGTACGGGTGATCGTCGTGACTCCTAGCAAGCTCAGTGATGAGCAGAAAGACCTGCTCCGCCAGTTTGCTTCTTACAATGGAGAAAACACACATGAGCAGGAGCAATCCTTCTTTGACCGTGTGAAGCGTGCATTTCGCGGCGACTGATTGTTGAAGGTTCTGAAGTTACAGCGATAAAATACCGATTTACACAAAGGGGGTGTCCCATAAGCCATGAAATGGCTACTTGGGACAGCCCTTCGTTTGTTTTTGGAGTCGGACAAACGTTGTGCTCCGTGAGGACGCTCCGCGAACGGACCGTTGTTCCAATCGCTCTTGTGTCCAGATTTTTTTTATTCCCCTTAGCGGTGAAAATCCGGACACAAAGGCGAACGCTATCGCTTTTCCACAATCGTTCCGTCCTCTCCGCTGTTTAAGCGGGAAACATCCTACAATATTTATAAAAACGCAAAAAAGAAACCACTCTTTTGGTAAAATGGAAGTGCGACCAACCATTTCAAAGGAGGGTTTCTTTTGTACATTCAATATACCATGGACCAACTTTGCTTGCCAATGGATTTAGAAGAAGATATCCCACCAAATCACCTCGTTCGTGTCGTGAACGCCGCCGTAAATCGACTCGACGACGCCCTCTTTGACGCGGCCTACCCTGGCGGTGGCCGCGACAGCTACCATCCTAAAATGCTGACCAAAGTCATTATCTATGCCTATACGCAGCGAATCTATTCCTCCCGGCAAATCGCCAAAGCGGTCCGAGAAAACATTCCCTTCATGTGGCTGGCTGGACGTCAACGTCCGAATTTTCGCACGCTCAATCGCTTTCGTTCTGAGCGGATGA
>NZ_LVYY01000019.1:0-79441 GCF_001909085.1 Paenibacillus sp. P32E
ATACAAATGATCATATATATGGACTAGCAGTTTACTCTAGTTTAGATCTTTTTCTTGAAAAGGTAGAAAGTTTACAGAATAACATCGATATTCGGCTGTTTCATTTAATATGGGAGCACAAGAGAAATATGAATTTCAGAGTGGAATTCCTCATTAATAATAAAAATTATGATTTTGATAAAATCTTGTTAGATAAATTGAATAAAATTGAGAATGATGCCCTTATAATTAGGAATTTAGTATTAAAATATAATAATACTAATAATAAGAGCATTATTACAAATATAAGAGAGAGACTCAAGCTTCTAGTGTATGAGGAAGCAGAGGTCTATAATGAGTTATTATGCTTTTTATGAATGAAAATGGATAATTCATATTTTGATTCCGTTTTTTTGATTTGATCATAATTGGGGAAATTAGTAAATAATCAAGTGAAAATGAATTACTTTCCGTAATTTTTTTCCGAGATTCATGTGTTCATCCCAACCTTGCTCTCTAACTTCCATTCTAGTGGGGCTGAGAGTTCACACAATATATTTTACAGACTCGTTTCATTTCCGGACCTTTTGGTAGCTCATTGAATTTAAAAATGCTTATTCCATCTGTGGGGATCTTCATGCTTATTCACCAAACATTAATTAAATCGAACGACAGCCGTTGAATAGCATATTCATTTAGGATTCTTAATAAAAAGCTTACAACAACATTAACCATCTCTATGCTCAGAGCGATGAGGTCAGGGGTTCGAGCCCCTGAGAGTCCATCCTAAAGAAACGGCAGAAATGCCGTTTTTTTGCTTTTTCGGGAAGCGGGAGGATGAAGCAGAAGTGGGGAACACAGATCTGTTTAAAACCACTGGTCTACTTCTTCTTAGAATAGAACGTTCATTATTTCACAAAACGTTTGTTTCATGAACAGTTGAGACAATCCATTTTTCATACCACTTGTGTCTTTCAACTTTCATATGTGAGGATTCCAAATTATATTTTCTTCACCCTCCTTAATAGCTTGTTGATAATAATTAACTTTTTTTCGTAGCAACATTATTTGCTGTGTGACTTCTTGAAGGTAATCTTCTGCCAATACTTGTTGATCTCTTATGATGTTATAGCGTTCTTCCACGGTATCTGATCCCTGTTCGCATAAATCGATGTATTGTTTGATATTCTCAAGCGACATACCTGTCATGCGCAGTGCTTTGACGATTTCAACATATTCCACGTCCTTTGAGGAAAAAAGACGTACATTCTGATGATTTCTGATTATATTTGGAAATAGCTCTTTTTTAGCATAGAACCTTACCGTATGGGGAGATAACCCTGTGAAATTTGCTACCTCATTAATGGTGTACATGATATGCTCCTTTCTCTTGACTGAGAGTAACTCTCAGGTTGTATATTTATCATAACTTATAAATGCTTGATAGAGAAAGGATAATGATTGGTGGAAAATAAGGTATGGTTTGTTACGGGAGCTTCGACTGGACTAGGGAAAGCCATAGTTTTAGAGCTAATAGCTAAAAAGTGCAAAGTAGTAGCAACATCGCGTAATCCGCTAGACATAGAACATTACCTGCCTGGCGCACTGGAGAATGACAATCTTTTGGTTTTACCGTTAGACGTCACAAACAGTCAGCACATTAAAAGTGTTGTTGAAGCAACCAAGCAAAAGTTTGGCGGAATTGATGTTCTTGTTAATAACGCAGGTTATGCCTACTTCTCACCTGTTGAAAATGCTGATGATCAGCAAATTGAAAATATGTTTGCTGTTAATTTCTGGGGAGTCAAGCACATGATAGATCATGTGCTACCAATTATGAGAGAGCAAAAGAGCGGAACTATTTTAAATATATCTTCTCTAGGCGGTTTACGTGCATTTGCAGGTTTCGGATACTATCATGCCACTAAGTTCGCTTTAGAAGGCTTTTCCGAAAGTTTAAGTCAAGAAGTTAAGCCTCTAGGAATTAATATTTCCTTGGTAGAACCAGGGGATTTTAACACGGATTTTGCAAGCAGATCTGCAACTGAAAATGTAAATATTATAGAAGCATATCAAGCAACGGCAGGTGAAAATATCAAAAGCCTTAGAAAATTATCTGGACACCAGCCGGGAGACCCTAACAAAGCTGCCAAGGTAATATATGATCTGGTGAATCGTGGTGATGTTCCTTTGCGAATTCTTTTAGGGAGTGATGCCTATCAGCGGGCAATGGAAAAGTTAACGGGAATGCAAAAAACATTTTCGACCTACCATGATATAACAATTAGCACCGATTATTAAAAGTAATGGGGGATTTCCTAAAGCCATGAATGGCTGGTTGGAATATCCTCTTTTTTTAACAGGATTGACGTAAGCGCTTGGTGTGGACGCTCCGCGAACGGACCGGTGTTCCAATCGCTGATTGAACGAGACTGTCAAACGCAATTGAAAATTCAGCATATGCTGTGCTGGATCAGCAGCTTACGGCGTTCTCTCGAATTCGTTAGTGAGGAGCTTGCAACCGTCCAGATACAACTGCTGTGCCAAGCCTTCTTTATTGACAAACAAGCTGTAATTGAATTTTGTCGAGCAATTCATTATTGGTTGCCGCAGCATCAACAACGAGCTTGTGGAGATTTTCAGTATTTTGCATGCGAGCTTCTTGGTAGGTTTTCAACTTCGTGTGTTCGTATTGGAGGAGGCATCTTAGCAGGAATTGTATACAGTTGTCCTTCACTAGTCTATAAAACGATGGAGGCTCAAAGATCATATTGACTTTCTAAAATCAGGTGGGTACAATGATACCGATAGGAAACATCGTTACCGTAAATGCGCGGTACTTAACTTTCATGAGAATCGAAAATTACTTTCGAGCAACGGTAACGGTGTTTCTATATTGCAACATAGTAATCTTATCTTGCAGGGAGGACAATACGATGAAAGCTGTACAACTGACAAACGGCTTCGGCTTTGAGGAATTAACCATGACGGAACTCGACAAACCAACGCCAGGTCCTAAGGAGGTGCTGATCCGCATGAGGGCAGCTTCTCTCAATTATCGGGATCTAGTGGTCCTCGGCGGATTAATGCCGATCGAAGTCAAATTTCCCTTCATTCCATTATCAGACGGAGCGGGAGAAATTGTAGCCATTGGCCCAGGAGTAACCAGATTTCAGGTCGGACAACGAGTAGCAGGTAATTTTCAACAGCGCTTCATTGGCGGCAACCCAAGACCAGGGGTGTTAGAAGAAAGTCTGGGAGGTCCGTTGAATGGAGTAGCGGCCGAGTATGTCGTGCTACATGAAGACGGAGTCGTCCCTATTCCCGATCACCTCACTTATGAGGAGGCCTCCACCCTGCCGATCGCGGCATTAACCGCATGGAGCATGCTAATCGAATACGGTGGTTTGCAAGCGGGTGATACTGTGCTGCTGCAAGGAACAGGCGGTGTCTCCATCTTCGGGCTACAATTCTCGCTTATGGCCGGAGCACGAGTCATCATCACGTCGAGCAGCAACGACAAGCTGGAACGAGCAAAAGCTCTTGGCGCATGGCAAACGATCAACTATTCGGAGGTTCCTGATTGGGATAAGGCAGCGTTAGAGTTGACTGGCGGCGTCGACCATGTTCTGGATGTTGGAGGAGCGGCAACGATGGGGAAATCCATAAATGCACTTCGAACAGGTGGGACCGTGAGTATGGTCGGGTTCTTATCGGGCTTGACCATTGCGGAATACGATGTCTCCAGTATCTTGCATAAAGCCGCAACGGTTCGCGGCAGTCAAGTCGGCAACCGGGATCACTTTGAAAAGATGAATCGAGCGATTGCCCATCATCGTTTACATCCCGTCATCGACCGTGTATTCCCTCTAAATCGAATAGGAGAAGCGCTCGCGCTCTTGGCTGAAGGAAAGCAATATTTTGGTAAAATCGTAGTCCAAATCTAAAGTCTCTCAAAAATGACATTGGAGGCGCAAGCTCACCGGCGAAGCATGGGCTTGCTGCGGAGTTCAGTCCGCAGGGAGAGTTTATCGGAAGCTAGCATGATCAGGAAGGCAAACTGTATGGCGTAACTACGGCTACAAGCCATAATGGATATTTATATATAGGAACGGCACCCGGAGGCAGCAAGGGCGTTCATCGTGTGCTTTTAACAAAATAAGGTTGGAATCTGGGAGGGTGCGAAATGAATCTGGATGATTTGGAGCTATCTTGGAATGAGAAGGAGAGTCTGTCCGGCAAAGTGGCCTTGGTGACAGGCGCTAGCAGCGGAATCGGGGCATCGATCGCCAGAAAACTGGTAAAGCACGGCGCCCATGTGACTGTAGTGGCACGTCGACGGGATCGATTGGATGAGCTGGTACAGGAATTGCAAAAAGAGGGATTGTACGAGGTTATGGCGGTACCTGCTGATATTCAAAAGGCTGAAGAAGTACAGCATGTGGTCAATGAAACGATTAATCGCTGGGGCCGTCTTGATATTATAGTTGCCAATGCCGGATTCGGGTATCGAAGTCCTTTGGTAGAAGTGGATCTGGAAAGATGGGAGGAGCTGTACAGGACGAATGTACACGGTCTAATGTTGACGCTGCACTACGGGCTTCCGCCAATGCTGGGTCAGGGCAAGGGAGATGTCATCATCATCTCCTCCATTGCCGGCAAGGAAGTGATTGCCGGAGGAGGTCCATACAGCGCTACCAAATACGGCGTTAACGCCATAGCGTCTGCATTACGTTTGGAGACAATCGATCAGGGGATTCGCGTTACGACGATTCAGCCCGGGGCGGTGGCAACCGAATTTTCTCAGGTGGCCGGGTATTCCGAGGATGAAATACGCGCGTTTGCTTCGAAAGTCCTGCCGTTACATCCCGATGATGTTGCAGAGGCGGCACTCTATGCATTGGAGCAGCCTGAGCATGTCAGTATTCCGGAACTAACCATCATGCCCTCAAGGCAAGCCCAGCGGTTCAAATAAAACGATGTCCAAATAGTAACAAAAGGTCCGTCCAGATTTGGCAACGGATCTTTTGTTTTTCCTACGCCGATGATTTTATCCAGAAGCTCCCGTGCGACTGCGATACCCTATTGAACGAGGGTGCTGAATCACATGGACTCTTAGCTCAGATGGTAGAGCAGTAGACTCTTAAGCTATTTGTCCAGGGTTCGAGCCCCTGAGAGTCCATCGGCAGAGATGCCGTTATTTTGCAGTTTCGGGAAGCGGGATGGTTATGCAGTGAATGGAGTGGAGTGGGGAGATTACAGACCTGCAACCGTCAACGACAATCGTCAACGGCAACTAATACGGCTACCGCCCACTGTTGCCGCCAACTGCTACCGGCAATTGCTACCGTCCAATGAGGACGCTCAATAATGGAACTGACACCGCCAACCCCAACCCCATGCGAACCATACCGTGCGGAGGAACTCAACTGTTCCGTGACCTAAGCCTTTGCCAAGTAATTCTCTGCGCCTGTGGTTGCTCTCATTCTCGAGATTGCTTCTTAACCATTCTCCGTACTGCTGCTCAAATCGCGACATACCGAACTCCTTCTTAATTCATAAACCCAAATTTAAGGTATCCCACAAAAAAACCGCCCCAAAACAATACCTCCTGAAGTATTATTCAGGCATGCATTGTATAAGAGCGGCGTGTGCTTCACAACCTACGTCTTGTAACGCGAACATTTTTAATGAATTCAATTTAAAATAAAAAGAATCGCTATTTGCTGCCGGCTTCCCATCTCAGATTCCAGTTATAATACTGATCCAATTCCTGGTGCCCGGCGAAATATTCTACGAGTCTCTCCACGCTGAAGGTCTCATCCTTCTGATTACGGATCATAGCGATGGCACACATCCCCTTATGATTGTTATGCTCATCCAGCCGGACCTCGATTTCCGGTCCGCCTTGCTGCTTGATGGTTACAATGGCGTCAGCCTCAGACCAGTTCGTGATGCCTTCATAGATAAAAGCAAAGATCACAATTCTGCTGATTTCGGAAAGATAATGGCCATTGATCCGCAGATTCTCGCCCGTGGCTATGGATCCGGTGCGGTCATCCCCGTCCAGGGAGATGTAAGGCGGCCTGTTCAAGCTTCCGAAGGATTCACCGAGTGCTTGGACAGAGCCCTTAATGCCATTTTTTAATTCAAACAGACAACCAAGGTCAAGGTCGATTCCTTTACTTCCGAACCATCCCGATGATTTTTTTTGATACCAGTTGAGATTGATCAGGATCTCGCCCAGGGATTCAGTCCCTTTCTGGAGATTGATCACCTCCCCGCGTTTCTTAAGCAGGATGGTATTGAGATTTAAAGGAGCGGCTGAAGGTGATGCTGGTGAAGAGGGGGGCAAATGGCCCGCCGTCTTAGGCCGTGACCGCAGCTCTGGGAGAGAGAGGGGGGACTGCTGCGATTGAATTACTGGGCTGGCGGGTTGAACTGACGGGAGGATGTTGTTGACCTGTATCCCATAACTTTTACATAAGGCAGCTAAGCCTCCTGCATATCCGGAACCCACAGCGCTGAACTTCCATTCATTATGATATCTATAGATTTCTCCTACGACAATAGCGGTCTCTACCGAAAAGGTTTTACCAAGCCTGTAGCGCAAAAGTTCCATTCCATCAGCAGCGTTGACGATCCGTAAATACACATCGCCCAATAGCGAGAAGTTTTGCAGCCGTTTCTCACCTTCATATATCGTTAGGGCAAATGCAATCCGTTCGTAGTCTGTAGGGATTTGACTGAGCTCGACAGCGATCTGTGTGTTATCGGCTAACCCCGAGCAGACTCTTTGATCGGACGGCAATATAGCTACGGATTGGTTCGGAGTAGAAGGATTACCATAATAAATAAGGTCCTCATCTTTAGAGACAGTCTGGGACGGCGTAAGCAAAAACACAGAAAAATCAACCTCAACCTCAGATCTTGTATTGTGCCAGCCCATTCCTACTATAATACGGGTAAGGAGTGGATCGTCTTTTGTTAAGTTGCATTTTTGTCCCTTTATTAGCTCAAATGTCATTAGAACCAGCCTTTCAAAAGATTAGTAGAACCTGGACAAAACCTGGAGAGGCTATTATCTGCCGCGTCTTCCGGCGTCGAGATTCGGACCATTCAGACTGGATAACATATCCAAGGACTGTTCGTAAATACGGACAATATCCTGTACCTTTTGGAATTCAGGATCCGAGGGACCCAAATTGTCCATGAACATCCGCTGCAGGATTTCTCTATAAAAGGAGATGCGGCTTCCGATAAGGCTACATTCGTAATCAATGACCTCTTCAACCGAATGCTGCTGAACAAATTCCATCAGGTCATCAGCCGGGTTAGCGTTATCGTTATCGTAAGGCTCCCGCTCATTGCGTGCGGCAATCGGAGTGTTCACATTATCAAGGTTAACCGTGGAACGTATATCAGTGAAGAGAATACCTTCTTTCGCCAGCATGACCTGAAAAGGCTTGTGCTTGAACAACTCTTGTGCGACAAGAGCACACATCGCCTGATTCCTCAGGAGGATACCGTCAAAGGGGTGAAGAACCCATCCTCTGTCATCCCGATACAGGCTGAACGTGAAGTATTCGCCTCCATACTCATATTTCAGATTGATATTCGTCTCTGAAGTAAGCTCATATTGAAATGCATCCATTCAGAATTCCGCCTCCTGCTTCTTCTATGTGATTATATTAGCATAGCAGAATATGGGGAATCTTGGGAGAGAGGATTTGTAATTTAGTAATGACAAACACTATACTCACTTTACAAAATATACATAATCTATGCGTTCACCCATAATATTTGCAACATTCTGATTCTCTCTTTTTTGATCTTTTACGAATCCGACACGCTCATACATTCGTTGAGCTGGGATTAGGTCATCATTCGTGAATAAAATAATTTTTCTCACATCATGTTGGAGAATTCTATTGACCGCTTCTTGAAGCTGCATGTTACCATAACCCTTGCCTTTGTGTTTTGACGCAATGCAATTATGACCAATTTCCGCATACTGAGGCATATTTCTCGGGTCCCATGAAACAAAGCCAATCGCTTCATCATTTAATGTTGTGATAAGCCCATATGTATCTGCAATTTCTAAATGGTCAAAGAAAAAATTATCAAAATCCTGCCAATCAGAAGAATAGCGTTGTTCATATCTGCGATCCAATGAGTACGCATCTGTCAATAATTCAAAGAGTATTCCCCGGCTAAAGTCGCTCACTTTTTTAAATATAACACTCATGGCTAATAACCCCCTGCATTCTCATAAATATTCATAACCACCTGCTGGATCGGCAGTTCCTTGACCGAAATATCGGAGAACCGGTGCTTCCGGGAGATATCTTCTAGGAAATCGCTGATTGAAATATAGGCCGTATCCACTTCAAGCGTAATCTGAAAGCCGGAAGGCCTATCGATTACCCTGGTATAGGCATTGTCGAAGACGGTATCCTGTACGGACTCTGCAAAAGTAAAACTGACTCGTTTCTTCTCCCCCAAAAAAAGCTTGAGTTGCTGAAGTGAATCATCAAATACCTTTTCCCCGTGGTTAATGACAATGACCCGGTGCGCGAGCTCCTCCACATCCTCAAGATCATGAGTGGTCAGGATACATGTCATATTCTGCTTTTTGTTCATCTGGTGAACGAATTCGCGGATTTTGACCTTGGCAATCACATCCAGCCCGATGGTAGGCTCATCGAGGAACAAAATATCCGGCTGGTGCAGCATAGCCATGACGAATTCGCATTTCATGCGTTCGCCAAGAGACAGCACTCGAGTGGGCTTTTCGATCACATGGGCAATATCCAGCAGCTCCGTTAGCTCTTCCAGACGGCTTTTAAAATCCGGAGTGGCGATCCCGTAGATTGCTCTGTTCATGTTAAAGCTGTCGATAGGGGGAATATCCCAGATAAGCTGGGATTTCTGACCGAATACGGCTCCAATTTTGCCGACATAGCGCTTTCTGTCCCGGGCAGGCGAATAACCCAGCACCTGAATTTCCCCGCTTGTAGGATACAGTGCTCCGCAGAGCATTTTGATTGCCGTTGATTTCCCTGCCCCGTTGGGTCCCAGAATGCCGCAAATTTCTCCCTGCTCAATAGCAAAGCTGATATCGTTGACCGCGTGGACCATGACTTCTTCGCGCTGGAAGAAGCTCTTGAAGGTCTGTCCCATACCTGCGCCACGCTTGTAGGTTTTATAAGTTTTGGTTAAATGCTTCACATCAATAACCGGCATCATCCGCCTACCCCCTCGTACAATCTGATCATATGCCGATAAATCCATACTCCCGCCGCCAGGAATAAGAAGCACGGCAGAATAGCCGCGAAATCGCTGGCCTGCGCCCGTCCAAGAAGAGCAGAGGCAGGGAAGAAGCCTATCATCCCCACCGGAATGATCATCGAGGCTACCGCCTGCACAGCCTTCGGGAAAATGGGCAATGGATATTTTCCAATGTGCAGCACACTGTCGGCAAGCTCGGAGATTCTCGAATTGCCTACCCATTTGAAGGACATAGCGGCCATCATTAGGGATAATCCTGCCAGGACAGCTGTCCCTGCGATGAATAATCCGGCGAACTGCAGCCAGTACAAGGCCGAAATAGCGCCTGCATGCGCAGCAGAGAATATAAATAGAGATATCCCGCCCAGTAACAAGCCGATACTGTCGGTAGAAAATGTAGTCGCAACAATATAAAACAGCGGATTTAGCGGCTTAAGAAGAATAACCTCGAAGCTTCCCTCACGGACATGCGACATGGTAGTCCATAGAACGCCGCCAAAAATAACACTTGAAAGCCCGCTGGACATGGTGAATACAGATTGGATTAGCAACACCTCATACAAGCTCCAGCCGGGAAAGCTGGTTCCCGCCCGGTAAATAAGCAGGGTCACCAGCGGAAACAGTATGTTGCCGACTAGTGTGATCAGGCTGCTGACGATAAAATTCATGCGATAGGCCACAGCGGATTGCGCAGCTGAATACATACACTGCTTGTAAACATCCAGATAGCGTTTCATGGTAAGAACTGTCCTTTCATGGGGTCATTCACGCACCGACAGCGGTAAACTGCTTCATAGCCTGGCGGCGAACGAGCTCGTTCAATCCGAACGTAATAAGCACTGCTATGGCCTGCATGCCTACAGCTTGCTGTATGGATAGCTCAAGGCCTCCAAGAGAATAATGGCCGGTGAACACCATAGCCGGCAGGTAAGCCATGTACTGAAACGGCAGGAAGAACTGGATCACCTGCAGCGAGTGCGGAAAGAAATCAAGCGGAATAAGCGCACCCGAAAAAATACCCGACACCAGCATAAACGCGCTTCGTATTCCGCTCGACTGTACAAGCCAAAATGAAGTCAGGCCAATCATGTAGTTCACATAAAAATTCATTAGAAAGGCAAGCAGCACCGACAGAAAAGTCCATGGAAGGCTTGCCGGACGCATATCTACTCCAAAAATAAAAATAAAGATCAGAAGGCACGGCAAAAATTCAAACAGGAAGCCTAAAGACCGATGGCCGAGTTTCTGAAATAATGCGAACGAACGGTGATGAATCGGGCGCAAATGAAAGGTGAGAAATTTACCGGTGCGGACAAGCATGGATAAGTTCCAGTCGGCAAAATCCATGATCAGGTAACCGATAAGCGCAGTAGCCCCAAAGTAGCGGATCATCTCGGGGAGTGCCATGCCGCCGAGCGAAGAATGATCTCCATATACCGCCGTCCAGATGAAATATTGCACCATAAAATATACAGGGCCGACGATAACGGACACCATAGAATGAGTGCGGTACGCACTCCACTCTTTGTAGGTCACGCCCGCTACCGTCCGGCAAATCAGCCAATTGTGCTTCAAGCTGTTCATTAGATCAGTCCTGACCAAATGATATTGGTTACATTGAACAAGCCTTCCGCGTACCAATTATCACCGACAAAAGGCACAAACCATACGGCAGCGAGCTGTTCTGTAGGGTCAATGACCATGCAGCAGGCTCCCGCACCTTCATGGAAATAGCTGGTCTCTGAGTAGAGGAAGGCAGGGCCTCTTCTCATATCGAGACCAATGCCGTAGCTCCGGTCTTTGACATCGTTACCCCAGCAGTAATCGGGAACCCCGTGCAGGGTGCGGGTTGTGATTTTTTCGACTGCTTTGCGGCCGACAATACGGGTATCGCCCAGGGTTCCCATGCCCAGGAGCATGTTGGCGAACCGGATGAGGTCAGCGGGTGTAGAGGCCAGGCCTCCCCCGGTTTTGGAAACCGTATCCCACAGCTGTTCCATTTGCGAGTCTTCAGGCTGATTACCGTTGATTCGATCGTTCAGCCGCTTTTCATGTCTTTCATTTCTTATAATAGCGCGTTTGGCCAATTCGGGCGTCAGTTCCCAAACCGTGTCCTTCATACCCAGAGGCTTCAGGATTTGCTCTTCTATGTACTGCTCAGCGGTTACACCGGTCACTTTTTTAATAATTTCTCCGAGCAGGCAGAAGCCGAAGGAGCAATATTGCCATTCTTCGCCTAATTTTTTATTGACCCCGCAGCTCAGCGCGGCTGTGATCCAGTCGGGATCACCGTCCTCAGGGGTATATTTTTCGAAATACTCTTCAATGAGCTGCCAATAAGACTTATGATAGGGGATGCTCCCTGCACAGTCGGGAAACAGGCCCGAGGTATGGGTCAGAAGGCTATAGATATCGATTTTATCAAACGGGGCCACATTCAACGGTTCAAGTATGGCGCCAACCGGGATGTCAAACCGAAGAATACCGTCCTCCACAAGCTTGGCGATAGCAACTGAGGTAATGGCTTTAGTAATGGACGCGATATTATGAACGGTTGTTGGTAAAAGCGGATCCGCCCTATCTTCCCGGAAAGAGAGCGGTCCCATAGCCCCGTGCATAAATGTCTTTCCATACCTGGAGACGCAGTAAGATGCGGCCTGGATCTTTTTTTGATCGATCAGGGTCTGGAAATGGGCATTCAAAACCTCAATTCTTGAAGTGTCGTAACCTGCCTCTGCCGGTGAGCAGTCGGTAACCCCTGGTGTAAATAGCATATGATATATGCCTCCTTATCTATTTTTACGTATGCGAAGTGGACCGCTCTAACTAAAGCGCTCTCAAAATAACTACGTTAAGTATATTTCCAAGGAATGGATGTTACAACAGAGAGTTTGTTTTATAACCAAACTTGCCCGGGGGATTATTCATCCTATAGGTGATAACGTATAGGAATTCATGATTTTATCGGGGAGATTTACTTCGTTGAAATGCTTTTTGAAATGGAAGGAAAAGGTTATATTAGATCTATGAGAGAATGCAGCCAAAGAGAGGGTGGAGCGGCTACATGGATTAATGTCCATAGCTCCTGTCAGGTAAACGCCATGCTGTTACGCACTTATATTCCACAAGCTCCTTTGTCAGGTTTTGTGGATTTTTTTTGGTATTTCGAAGGCTATACCTCACCGTATTCGCAGGAACTTACGCTGCCGGATGGTTCGATTGAACTTGTGTTCAACTTGAGTGGGGGGAAGATTAACCTATTAGACCGGGAAAATAAAGGCCTGGTGAGGGCATATGGCAGCTCTGTTATTTGTGGGCCGCATTCGAAGTCTTTCATCATTGATACTTCTGTGAAGTCTACAGTTTTGGGAGTACACTTCAAACCAGGCGGTGTTTATCCATTTCTTAAAATGCCAGTGGATGAAGTACATAATATTCATGTATCCCTGGATGCATTGTGGGGAGTACAAGCCCATGTTATGCATGAGAAGTTACTGTTAACCAAAACGGTGGATGATAAGTTCCAGCAGTTGGAGAAAAGCCTTATTAAGCTGGCTTCACAACCTCTGATACAGCATCCGGCAGTTCACTTTGCGCTTAACGAATTTCTGAGCTTGCCTTTAAAAAGACCCCTCTCGGATGTGATTGGACAAATTGGTATAAGCCATAGGAGATTTATTCAGATTTTTAAAGAAGAAGTGGGGTTGACTCCTAAGCTCTTCTGTCGTCTTCGCCGTTTTCAGGAGGTATTAAACCAAATAGACCAGGCTAAGAACGTCAATTGGCTAGATGTCGCTATGGCTTGCGGATATTATGATCAGATGCATTTTATTAAAGATTTTCAAGCGTTCTCCAGCCTCAATCCAACAGATTATTTCTCAAGACAAGACAGGCATCATAATCATGTTGGGATACTTAGCTAATAGGGGAAGGTCGGTCAATCATTAAATAAAGGTTCAATTTTTTACTATACGCATATGGGGAGGTCCGTTAGGATATTCATTGAGATGGATTAGTTACATATTTAGAGAAAAGGAAGGTGTCAATAATGAATACAGCAACTCCATTCCTATGGATTAAGAATACTGCTGAGGCGATTGGATTCTATAAGGAAGCTTTTGGTGCAGTGGAGCATTATCGCTTGACGGAGCCGGGAGGTAAAGTGGCTCATGCTGAAATTACAATCGGCGGTGCTAAAATATCCCTTGCAGGGGAATATCCTGAATATGGCATTCTCGGTCCGGAAACTATGGGGAACACAACGGTGGGTATCCAACTGCAGGTCGACGATGCGGATACGGTGTTTCAACAGGCGGTTGCGGCTGGAGCGATTATTGTTAATCCGATGACAGATCAATTCTATGGTGATCGAGCGGGAAGTGTAAAGGATCCGTTCGGACATTATTGGATGATCTACACTACTATTGAAGTCGTAAACCCGGAAGAAATGCAGAAACGGTTCGAAGCCTTATTTGAGAGTTAACACAATGAGTAGTGCTAAACCGCTTGAAAAAAACGATAGCAAGGCGTAGTGTTTTTATATCGCTTACTTGGAAAAAGACCGCACTTCATGGTGAAGGCAGTCTTTTTCTTTTTGAGTGCAATGGAAATCAATAAGTAAAGGGCCGCTGCTCTAGATGTGCTCCGCTAGTTGTACCTCGAAGCCGTCCGGATCAAGAACATACAAGAACCTTAGGTAAGGGTTAGGCATGATCGGTCCGCGTGCTAACGGGATGCCCTGGCTCGTCAAATGATCGATTGCCTCATCCAGCGACGCCACCTCGAAACCAACAGAGACACCGCACTCGGGCTTCAGAACTGTCTCATCCCCCTGAATCAGCTCGATCTTCGGCTGTCCCTCTCCTGTACCTAACATGACAATTTGTCTTCCTCTGCTCTCAAACCTGCGTTCAACCGGAAGCCCCAGAATCCTGTGATAGAAATCAAGGGAAGCTTCCAGATCGCGTACCCTAAGCGTAATCCAATTCAGGCTCAATTTCATAGATTTATATTCCCCCTTCATTTCAACCAGATTCGTATAAGGATGTTGATCTCTTGAACATAGGTTCAATCATAAGTTGATTTGGCTGGTTTGTAAAATTGTATGTTGACGGTAAGAATACTGGAGTTTATTTTTATATCCAAGACCCGGGTCAAATACAATCCGTCAACGATATAGATTGCTTGAAGCAAAGGAGCTATAAGAAATGATTGATTTTGAGTGGTACAGGAGCTTTTGCATGATTTATAAGTACAACTCTGTGTCCGAAGCAGCAAAAGTGCGGATGATGACGCAACCGGCAATGAGCCAGCACTTGGCCTCCTTGGAAGCTGAGGTGGGTGAAGTGTTATTCAATAGAACTTCGAGGAAAATAGTTCCAACGGAACGGGGGAAGCAGTTATATTCACAGCTGGCTCCGCTTATCGAATCGCTCGAGGAGACCACGATGAATTTTAAAATGGCTTCCTTACCTACGCTCACCTTTATTAAATTAGGGACGGCACATGAATTTTATACTGAAAAAGTACTTCCTCAGCTGCATAAATCCAATAGTTCGGTCATTTCAAATTTGGGAACCGCTGATCAACTGCTGGAGCTGCTGAAGGAAGATAAATTAGACCTCATTGTAACTTCGCAAAAAGTTCCTACCCCAGGTATTGAGTATCAATCTTTTATGGATGAAGAATTTGTTATTGTTGCCCCTATGCATTACAAGATACCGGATATAGATAGTCTGGAGCATAGTGAAGGTTGGCTCTCATCGCAAAACTGGATTAGCTATGGGCTTGATTTACCTATAATCAGAAGGATTTGGAGAGAGCACTTTAAGAAACGCCCTGTAATCAGGCCGATCCATATCATTCCTAATCTGCATATGATTCTAAAGGCTGTCGAGAATGGAATGGGTCTTAGTGTGCTTCCAACCTATCTGTTAAGAAATCTGGATGAAGAGAAAATGAAAGTTCTTTTTCCGGAATTAAGAGTGAACAATGAGTTGTTTTTCGCCTATAAACTAAAAGATAAACAACTGCCACAGATTCATGAGATGATGACAATCATACGTGAAAGTGAGTAGAGAGCACGGCTAGTATTTATTCGACCTATAAATATATTTATGTATAATCTACTATTTCATAATTTGTTTTATACTATTAACGGAATTAGAATGAAGGAGGCAGAAAAATAGTGTATTGGAGGCAATTATAATGGCAAAAAAAGTGTTGATCGTCGTAACTAATCATACGGAAATTCATGCAGGCAAACCGACTGGTATTTGGTTGTCCGAATTTGCCGAAGCCTATATGGGATTTACTAACCAAGGGTATGAGATTTTAGTGGCAAGCCCGCTTGGAGGAAAAGCACCAGTCGATCCTGGCAGTGTGGATGAGAATACACCCAAGGAAATTTTGGATGCCGAAAAATATCTGGAGAACACAACAAAGCTTGATGAAGTATCCGCCGAGGGCTTTAATGCTATTTTCTTACCGGGTGGTCACGGAACGATGTACGATCTGCCTGAGAATCAGGCCCTTCAGAAATTGCTGCGTGATTTCTATGAAGCAGACAAGATTGTAGCTGCCGTATGTCATGGGCCAGCAGGGCTGGTTGGAGCAACTTTGTCTTCTGGTCAACCACTTGTGGCCGGTAAACGTGTAAATGCTTTTACAGATCGTGAGGAGGCGGATACGACGCTCGATAAGCATCTGCCGTTCCTGCTCGAAAGCAAGCTGCGTGATCTAGGTGCTATCTATGTGGCTGCGCCGAATTGGACTTCTCATTACGAGGTGGATGGCAACCTGATTACGGGTCAAAATCCGCAGTCAACCGTAGCGGTCACCCAAGCAGTTATCGCTAAGCTGGGCTAATTCAGACCACAAGGTTTACAACGGCGTCAAGCTTAAAAACGACCCCTGAGCTGAAAAAAGCTCAGGGGTCTTCCTATTTCTCCCTTAAGTAATAGATGCTTCGTAGATGGCCTGGGTGGATTGTGCGAGCATGGTGCTAAACTCTTCGTCGGTTTGCTGATCGCTGAGCCCTTGTGATAATGCCCGGGAGAAGCTGGCAATCAGTCCATGGTTACGGGCCAGCTTGTCATTGGCCTCCGATTGAGTATAGCCGCCTGACAATGCAACGACCCGTACCACATGCGGATCTTCAATGAAATCACTGTAGAAATTGTCCTCTGTCGGTATGGAAAGTTTAAGCATAACCTTCACGTCTTTATCCAGAGCGGCTAGTTGGGTAGAGATCGCTTGTTTTAAAAGCTTCTCCGCTTGTTGTTTATCCTTACTATGGATATCCACTTCCGGTTCGATAATCGGCACCAGGCCAACACTGGCGATTTGGCGGGCGACGGCAAACTGCTGCTCTACAACTTTTTGTATGCCGGCCGGGTTCGCTTCCTTAATCAGTGAGCGCATCTTGGTTCCAAAGATATGTTTCTGGACAGCGCGCTTCAGAAGGTCATCCAGGCCGGGAATGGGTTTCATGAGCTGAACCCCGTTTTCAGGCTCGGCCAGGCCCTGGTCGATTTTCAAAAAAGGCACAATGCCTTTCTGATCCCAAAGATAATCGGCAGTGGCTTGCCCGTCAATGAAACGATCCATCGTATTCTCAAAAAGAATAGCTCCCAAAATGTACTTGGAATCAAATGCAGGGCTCTTGATAATACGTGTTCTCATCTCGTGCACCAATGCAAACATCTCTTCTTCATTGGAATAGCGGTCTTCCTGAATGCCATATTGCAGCAGAGCTTTTGGAGTACTTCCTCCGCTTTGATCCAAAGCCGCAATAAAACCCTTTCCTGTGTGAATCCGGTCCAATTGTTTCGTATTCATGAATGTGTCCCCTTTCCTTCGTAAAGTGAATGGCAGTGGTGTGCAATCATGTATAGTTTAGTTAGAATAAACGAACAATGCAAACTAGAGAATGAGGTATGAATGCCAATATGATATGGGAGTTGAATTCAATTGAGTATTGATTTGATCTGCACGATAGGCCCGGCAAGTTCTTCCCCCGCTGTTCTCAAGGAATTACTCCTGAGCGGTATGACCATCGCACGGCTGAATATGTCACACGGGAGCCATGAAGAGCATGGACGGGTTATTGAAGTATTGAGAGCCGCCGCCGCCGAATCGGGCCAGTCCGTGCGGATTATGGGTGACCTGCAGGGACCGAAAATCCGTCTGATGAGCGTGAAGGGGGAGCCCGTTCGATTGGAGGAGGGCCACACGTTTATCCTTGATCAGTCAGATGAACCGGGAGGGCAAGCGCGGGCAGCGCTCGATCATCCTGTCGTGATGGAAGATATTGTACAAGGTGCTTCCATCTTGATCAATGACGGTGAAGTGAAGCTTGAGGTGACGGATAAGCATCCGGGAAGGGTTACTACAAAGGTTATCGTTGGTGGAATGATCGGCAGCCATAAAGGCGTCAACCTTCCGGGAACGAAAATCCGCTTGCCGGCCATAACTGTAAAAGACAAACAGGATCTTGAGTTCCTGCTGGAGCATCATGTGGATTGGATCGCTTGTTCTTTTATCCGGGAAGCGTCGCATCTGGAGGAAATCCGGGCGTATGTTGCTGGACTGGGGAAATATAGCCAGCCGGGCCTTGTTTCCAAAATCGAAACCGTTCAAGCGATACAGAATTTCTCATCCATCATGGAGGCGTCTGACGGTATCATGATTGCACGCGGAGATCTTGGCGTTGAGCTGCCTTTTGAGCGAATCCCCTTCATTCAGAAAGCCATTCTTCGCGAGTGCAAGCAATCAAAGACCTATGTAATCACTGCTACCCAAATGCTGCAATCCATGGTCGAACATCCGGTTCCAACACGTGCAGAGGTAACCGATGTCTCTCAGGCAGTAATCGACGGGACTGATGCTGTGATGCTGTCAGCAGAAAGCTCTGTGGGCGATTATCCGGTGCAGAGCACAAGAGTCCTGAATACGGTCGCCAAATTTGCAGAGAACATGCGGGAGCAAGGGGAAAACGGTTATGAGCTGGGGGTGCTATGCACAGAGTCCCCGTTTGAGAATCTTTATAAGAAAACCGCAGTGAATAACCGGACGGACTAAATAGATGACCCGAGTTAATACATAATCACCCAACTCGTATTCCAAAGTGACAACAATGTCACGATCCCGCTCATGCTTATCATCTAAATCGCACGACAGTATGGGTTCCGGGCCATACAATTAGTGTGTTGGAACGGCTTGTTCGTTCTGATTGGGTTAACCCCAAATTTGAGAGAAGCAAGGAGAGGATCAGGTTTGAACCAGAATAGGAAACGAATATACCGTACGTGCTGCTGCCTAACCGCTGTGCTGATGCTGAGTTTTACCGGGGAAGCAGGGGCTGCGACGCAGCAATCTCAACCTGACTCGCCGGCCTCCGTCCAGCAGAATGCGTTATCCGGCAGGAATTCCAAGGGGGATTATACCGGCGGACCTCAGGATGCGAAGGAAGTAAAGGCATTTCTCGACGCTTTTTTTGCCCAGGATGCAGTTAAGGGAAAAGCCGGGAATGCTGCGGTATCCGTTGTTCAGGGCAGTAAAGTGCTTTTGTCCAAAAACTACGGGATTTCAGCTCCAGCCTTGAAGCCGGAGGAAGCGGGGATGAAGGATACATTTCGGATCGGCTCCGTCTCCAAAGTATTCACGGCTGCGGCCATTATGCAGCTTGTCGATCAGGGGAAACTCTCCCTTCAGGACAATATTGAAAAATACCTGGACGGCTACAAGGTGACGAATCCATTCGATACCCCTGTAACGATAGAGAATCTGTTAACGCATACCACAGGATTTGAAGTACGTGAACCTTCGGATGCCAGCTATTTGACCAACCCCTCCCAGCAGCCGGTATCCTTAAAAGAAAGCATCTTCGACGTGTTTCCCCCAGTGATCCGCAAACCGGGAACGGCCTATATGTATGATAATTTCGCTTCGCGGCTGCAAGGTTATATTGTCCAGCAGGTAAGCGGAGAACCTTTCGGGAGCTATATGCAAAAGCATCTGTTTGGCCCGCTCGGCATGAACTCAAGCAGCTTTGGCATGACTAAGGATTTGACCCGGAGGCTTGTCCCTTCTTACGACGAATCGGGCAGTCCTATCCCGGTGTATGGTTTTTCACCCAGTGAATGGCCGTAGGGCTTCATCTTTCAGGATTACAATTTGCTGGATACCTTGACTGTCAAAGAGAATATCCTGCTGCCCGTCTCACTCGGAAGGATAAAGAAGACAGCGGTGGAGGCAGAATATCAGGAAATTGCCGCTCAGCTTGGTATCGGTGAGATTGCCCACCAATATCCGCATGAAATTTCCGGCGGTCAGCGTCAGCGTACGTCAGCGGCACGGGCGCTGATCCACCGGCCGTCCATTGTATTTGCGGATGAGCCGACAGGCGCACTTGATTCCAAGGCAGCCTCAACTCTGTTGGGAATGATCGAAACTATTAACCTGCAGCGCAGCACTACGGTCATGATGGTGACTCATGATCCTGTAGCCTCCAGCTATTGCAGCCGGGTCGTGTTTTTGAAGGATGGCATCCTGTATTCCGAATTGTATCGCGGCAATAAGACGCGGCAAACGTTCTTCAAGGAGAAATTGAATGTCCAGGCTGTGCTCGGGGGGGATCATGTTGACACTGTTTGAGCTCCTGATCCGAGGTATGCGCAAAAATATTAAATACTATTACCTGTATTACTTTGCACTTATTTTCAGTACAGGCCTATATTTCGTGTTTGCTTCCCTACAAAATGACTCAATGGTCATGGCGGCGTCCTCCGCAGATGTTCAGTTTTCTTCCGTATTCATTGCGGCTGGAGTACTGGTGATTACGATCGTGGTTATATTCATGGTCTACGCCAACAGCCTTTTTCTAAAAAGACGTAGCAGGGAAATCGGTCTGTATCAAGTGGTAGGTCTGAAGCAGCGTGCTGCGGCATCTGCGCTCTATGCGAAATATATCAGCGAAGAAGAGTTCAGTCCGGATTTCGATGCTTATTATAAGGAGTCGCTCCGCAAATTCGGGCTGATCATTTGCATTGCCACTGGTGGTCGGACTGCTGCATTCCATCTTCGCTGTGAAAGCGGCTTCTGCGCTCAGTCTGTCCGATCTCACCTTCCCGGCCGCGGTTGCCATGATGGCCTACACGCTGATCTACTTCGTGTTCGCTGTGCTTACTGTGGGTTATTATCACCGCATTGTGAAGGCTGCGCTCTAGCAGCTCCGCGGCTGTGTTCATATCTTCGAAATCGGATAATACAAATTACATTCACAATACTTCTTATTACATCTGGCGTAATTGATGAGCTCGAAGCTGGATTTCTCTTCCAGATCGAATTGTATGGTGGGCATCCAGGTGTCAAAGATGTGCTTCCAGATGAGGCTTAAGGACTTCGAATTGATCTCCTCAGGCCGATGAGGGCCCATATAAGTGAACACACCGTATCTGTGGGGTGCAACATGCTTGAGTGACATATCCGGCGGAATGATGCTGCTCTGATTCACTTCGACAGAGGGCTGGTACCAGGTATAGCCCTGGAACGGCTCCGGAACGGTGGTATACCCGATATAAGTATCTTTGTTGACTGGATTAATGATTCTTGGACGGTCCTTATAGAAGAAGGCGACACCCAGCCGGTTGGCCGTCTGATTTGCCATATTGTCGTTCACATCCACCTGATATTCCAGTCCTGCAATGGAAAAGGGGGGCAACACGCTTGTGGAATGGAAGTAGACAAGACCTTCTCCTGCCCGGTGCAGAAAATCGGCATTGAACCTGTCCATGATCTGCAGTGGAGAAGGACTTCGCCGCCATTTGGCCGGGCTGATGTTGAATTCCTCCTTGAAGACTCTGGAATAGGTGCGTTCACAACCGAAGGAGTATTTGGAGGAGATGAACTCGATGCTGTTCCGTTCATGGATCAGATCTCCCAGCGACAAGGCGATCCGCCTTCTGCGCACATATTCCATCAGGCCGGTTGCCGTGGCCCCTTTCCAGATGCGGAGTAAATGGAATTTGGAGATGTTCACCTGCTCTGAGATACGGTCCAGGCTTAGCTCTTCGAGTAGATGATCCTCGATAAATTCCGTTGTATGATTGATCGTTTCCAGGAGATGAAGTTCCATATTTGCTCCTTTGCAAGTTGAACTTGTTGAATGATAACCCAGCAATTTTTGTCCGGTTCTTTAAATCTCAGTGTAGTATGATTCTACCATAAACGGAAAACACCAAAAGGGAATTTTTATAAGAAGAGGGAGGAGAGCTGGAAGGATGGATATTGCAGCGCAAGCAGAGCTGAGAGCACGCTACATAGCCGCACAGAACAGTTTTATTGGCAAGGTCAGCAGCGATCCGAATGTGATTGCTATTATTATCAGCGGGAGTCTGGCCTATGATGTGATTTGGGAAAAAAGCGATATAGATATGACCATGGTTGTCCGGGACCAGCCCCTTGCCACAACAACCTATTGTATCGACGAGGACGGTATTCTAATTAATGTGTATCTTGTGGTTCGCAGCGATTTCAAGCGGGGAATGGAACGGGCGCTGGGCGGGTCCTTTGCCCAATCCTACTACTCCAAGGGGAAGATGGTCTATTCCACGGATGACAGCCTGATCGAATACTTCGAAGACCTCAAGATCATAGGCAGTGATGATATTGCGATTTCCGCACTTCATATTGCAAGTCAGCTTGTATTTTTGCGCGACAAAACCCGGAAGTGGCTGACCGTCCGGCGGGATCTGCTGTATGCGCAGTATTACTTGTTAAAAGCTGCAGAGTCGGTTGCCCATATGGAGCTCTGCATCCGCGGTGAAGCCATATCCAGGGAAGCGATTCAGAGAGCACAGCTCTTGAATCCGGAGGTTCTTGCTCCATTGTATCAAGATGCGATGTCCCATCATATGAACGTAGCGGAAATTGAGAGCGGATTAGAATGTTTGGACAAGGTGCTGGAGCGGCATCTCCCCATCTTTTCTAGGCCGGTGCTTGAATTCATGAGGGATCAGGAGATCAAAACCGCAACGCTGATCAATAAGCATTTTCATGTGCAGAGTGACCAGCTGGTTGGTGTTATGGACTATCTGGTTCAGCAAGGCATCCTTGAAAAGGTCACCCAGACGATTCGGATCACGCCCAAAAGCAAGCCGGCTGTTGAGGAAGCAGGCTATCTATACATTCCGTAAATACGATTGCAGAAGGGAGCTTGAAGCATGTCCATTAGAACAACTATCGAGATCTCCGGGGCCAAGCAGAACAACCTGAAGAACATCTCCGTTGAAATCCCGCGGGACCAGTTAACGGTAATTACCGGGGTATCCGGCTCGGGGAAGTCCTCACTCGCTTTTGACGTCATTTACGGGGAGGGGCAAAGACGTTTTCTCGATTCCATTTCCACCTTCGCCAAAAGCCGGATCAGCCAGCTCAAAAAGGCAAAGGTCGATTATGTGCGCGGCTTGTCCCCGGTCATCGCGATTGAACAGAAAAAAAGCAATAACAATCCGCGTTCAACTGTAGGCACGGTTACGGATATCAACGATTATCTTCGTCTGCTGTATTCCACGGCGGGTGTAGGCAAATGTCCGGAATGCAGTCATTCCCTGAAGCAGCTGTCTGCCGCCCAGATCGCCGAGCGTATTTCCTCCTTGCCTTTTGGAACTGTGGTAGAGCTGCGGGCCCCCGTCTATAAAGTATACGGAGAAGACTACAGCTTCACCTTCCAGCAACTCCGGGACAAGGGGTACAAGAATCTGCTGGTGGATGGCGAGCCATTTTCACTGGCAGAAAAAACAGAACTGGACGAAGCGCAGGAATACCATATAGAAATGGTCATTGACCGCTTTCAGCTGAAGAAAGATACCTATATTCAATTGACCAAATCCATCGAAGCTGCAATGCTGGCACTGGAAGAGGATATTATGATTAAAGTGGTGGTTCCGGGAGGCGTTGCTCCGACCTTCTACCAGGATTTCGGCTGCCCGGAGCATCATTTCTTCCTGTGTGACATGCAGCCTTTTCATTTCTCTTTCAACACGCCTGTAAGCGCCTGCCATACCTGCCTCGGGGTAGGGATGTCTTATGTGGTGGAGCCCCGTTTTCTGGTAGTAGCACCGGAGAGAAGCATCAACAAGGGTGCGCTCAAAAGTACAGTGTTCAACCCTGCGGGCAAGGACAGCTATCGTTCTGTGCTGATGTACAGCTTGTCCCAGAAGTATCATTTCGATCTCGACACTCCTTTCTGCGATCTGCCGAAGGAAATTCATGAGCTTCTCTTCTACGGGACCAAAGGCGAGGTGCTCCCCATGCTCCAGCCCCCTAATTCAACGAAGAAGAACTGGATGATCGGACGTGACCGTCCATTCTGGGGGTTCGTTCACGAGATGGAGAGCTGGTACAAGCATTACATACGGAAAAGTTCTACCTCGGAAGCCTTCGAACCGACGTTCATCAAGGATTGTATGATTGAGAAGATCTGCCCGGAATGCCATGGAGCAAGGCTCAAGAAACAGCGCCTACAGGTTACCCTCGGAGAAGAAAACATTGACCAGCTATGCCGCAAACAGCTGCCTGAGCTGCTACATTCGCTGGAAGCATTGACGTTTGGGGCAGAGATTCAGGATGTGGCCTCCTCGATCATTCACGAGATCCGCACCAGGGTATCCCTGCTCGTTGATATCGGACTGCACTATATCAGTCTTAGCCGGAGAAGCGATAGTATTTCGGGCGGTGAGATGCAGCGGATCAAAATGTCGACCCAGATCAGCAGTGAGCTGATGGGAATGCTGTACGTCATGGACGAGCCAAGTATTGGCCTGCATCCCCGTGATTCCAGCCGCGTGATAGATACCATGAAGAAGCTGCGGGATATCGGCAATACCGTAATTGTGGTTGAGCATGATATGGATACCATACAGAGTGCGGATCATATTATCGAAATCGGCCCGGGTCCAGGAATTCATGGGGGTCAGGTTGTAGCGTGCGGGACCATTGAGGATATTATAGGTGAGCCCCTGTCAGTGACAGGCCAATATCTATCCGGAAAAGCCAGCATTCCCGTCCCCGGCAAGCGCAGAAGCCTGGGAGATGATTTTCTGAGCATTCAAGGCGCCCGGGAAAACAACCTGAAGAATGTGGATCTGGATATTCCACTGGGTGTGTTCATCTGTATTACCGGAGTATCCGGTTCAGGGAAAAGCTCATTGATTAACGAGATTCTGTTCAAGCAATTGAAAATCGACAAAACGGCTGCGCGGATTGTTGCAGGCGAGCATGATTTTCTGTTCGGTGCGGATCTGCTGAACAATGTCATTAATATTGACCAGACCCCTATTGGAAGGAACAGCAAATCGAACCCGGCAACCTACATAGGCATCTATGACAAAATCCGGGATCTCTTCGCCATGCAGCCGGAAGCGGTGGACAGGGGATACCAGGCAATTGACTTCAGTCTGACCCATGCAGGAGGCACCCGCTGTGAGCAATGCGCCGGAGACGGAGTAATCGTCACCAATCTGCAGTTTATGGCCGATATCGAAACGATTTGCCCGGTGTGCAAGGGGCAGCGGTTCTCGGAGGAGGGTCTGGAAATTAAGGTCCAGGGTAAAAGTATCGCCGATGTACTGGAGATGACGGTGGAGGAAGCCCGTGAATTCTTCAGCGGCCATAAGTACCTGAAGCATAAGCTGGAGATTATGGATGAGCTCGGACTTGGCTATATGCGCTTAGGTCAAAGCTCGACCACCCTGTCCGGCGGAGAGGCACAGCGTGTCAAGCTGGTGTATGAGCTGTCCAAAATCAAGAGGGGAGCCCGCAATTTGTATATCCTTGATGAGCCTACCACAGGGCTGCATCTGTCGGATATCCAAAAGCTGCTGCTGTCTCTGGGCAAACTGGTGGATAGCGGGCATACGGTTATCGTTGTTGAACATCATCTGGATGTCATGAAGTCCGCTGACTATATTATTGATATGGGCCCGGAAGGAGGCCATGACGGCGGGTATGTGGTTGCCGAAGGCACACCGGAGCAGGTAGCTGAAGTGGAAGCTTCCCACACAGGCAGGTTTTTGCGTTCGGTGCTGTGACCTGCTGGAATAGACTGCACTTCATATTCGGATGAAGGCAGTCTATTTTACTGCTCCAAGCAAGACGAATATTATGATCCACCGTAAATTATTCTTTTTAGAAAACCCGAAAAAATAAACCTTGATCTATGTTTTGTATCATGATATAATCTTTTATACGAGAGATTTATTCCGTTCTTCTGCGAATGAGCTAAAGGCGGTATGATTCGACCAATGATGTGGACTCTTAGCTCAGTTGGTAGAGCAGTAGACTCTTAATCTATTTGTCCAGGGTTCGAGCCCCTGAGAGTCCATCACAGAAGAAACGGCAGAAATGCCGTTTCTTTTTTTGTCTTCAAAGAGCTAATTTCAGAAATGGGCTGATAAGATTGAGAACTTACAACCTATAGAGCGCTTATCGTATTTAAGACGGAGATTCAGTTCGAATGATCAGGACCCTGCCCCAAAACATGAATAAGCCCTTCCGACTTCTGATTAGGGAAGCGGAAGGGCTAAAAAGGTTGCTTTCGTAACTAGCGTGTCTCCAGATAAGCAATGCCAAGCGCCCCGGTCACGGGGTTGCGGTAGGTCTCGCAGGCCACATCAAATACCTGGCCGATTAATTCCTTCGTCAATATATCCTCCGGCTTCCCGCAGGCGGCCACTTGGCCCTTTTTCATGACGTACAGATAATCACAGTATTCCGCAGCAAGGGTGAGGTCATGGAGTGCGGCGAGAATGCCGATGTCGAGCTTTTTAACGATATTTAGAATTTGCAGCTGGTATTTAATATCAAGATGATTAGTCGGCTCATCCAGAATCATGAATTCGGGCTGCTGGGCCAGAACGCGGGCGAGGATGACACGCTGTTTTTCACCACCGGATAGTGAATTATAGCTGCGGCCTGCATGGCCTTCCAGGTTGACCTTGCGCAGAGCGCCTGAGACAATGCTGAAGTCCTCTTGATTATCGGTCTCCAGCATCCCTTTATGCGGGGTTCTTCCCATAGCAACCATTTCCCGTACGGTGAAGTCAAAGCTGAGTTCGTTGAACTGGCCGACTACACCCAGCTTTTGCGCCACGATTCGGGGGCTTGATTTCATTACATTCATTTCAGACAGGAATACATCGCCTTGGCGGGGCTTGATCACTTTATAAATACTCTTGAGAAGTGTAGATTTGCCGCAGCCGTTCGGACCAATGAGGCCGACAAATTGCTTGTTTCTGACCTTCAGGGATACATCTTTTACAATATTCGCATCGGCAAAAGAGACGCTTAGGTGATCAACGTTCAAGTTCATTAGCTTTTCCCTCCAAATGCGTAGCCTTTTTTGATCAGCATGTACATGAACATCGGTGCGCCGATTAAGGCGGTAATGATCCCGATGGGGAGCTCTACATTTGGCACAATCGTCCGCGCAATGACATCTGTCCAGATCAGAAAGATCGCTCCGAACAGAATGGACGCGGGCAGCAGTCTCCGGTGATCCGAGCCAACCAGTCCTCTGACCAAATGGGGGATGATTAGACCCACGAATCCGATCATGCCGCAGCTTGCCACCATCACCCCTGTAATCAGCGCAGTAATCATCATATAGGCTTTGCGGTAAGCACCCAGATGAATGCCCAGGGTGACCGCTGCTTCATCGCCCAGCATCATAGCGTTCAAGACCCGGAATTGCATCAGAAAAAAGAAAACGGCAAGAAGGATGGCTATCGAGATTAGCGGAAGTTTGTCCCAGCTCGCAGCGGCCAGGCTGCCCATCGTCCAGAATGTAACGGTCTTGATGCCTTCTGCGTTGTTGGCAAAATAAACAATGAAATTCGCAAAGGCAGTGCATAAGGCGTTAATAACCATACCGGCCAGGACGAGCTTGACGGAGGTCATTTTGCCGCCCGCGCTTGCCAGAATCAGGACCAGCAGGGAAGCGCCGACGGCACCGGCGAAGGCCCAGAAGGCAACTCCTGTCTGGCCCAGTAATCCCATGGAACCAAAGCCGATCAGGATAGCGAACGTTGCTCCGAGGGAAGCGCCGGATGAAATACCCAGTATGTATGGATCAGCGAGAGGATTCTGAACCGCCGCCTGCATGATGGTTCCGCATAACGTGAGTCCGGCTCCGATGAACAAAGCCATCAGAACGCGGGGAAAGCGTATTTTCCAGATAATATCGACGAAGGAACCGGAAGTCAGTTCCTGTACATCTCCGATTTGAATACCCGTGAGGTGGTGGAGCAGGATCCGGTAGGATTGGGAGACGGGAATGTCAACCTGCCCAAAGGAGACCGCAGCCCCGGCAGACAATATTGTAATAATAAGCAGAATACCAATGACGGTCATAAAGCCGTAACGGGTGTGGATAATAGACTTCTTAGGTTCAGATTGTGCAGCTAGATCGGTTTGCATGGCATTCATTGGGCTCCTTAATCTATGTTTAATTTAAAATATAATCCATATTGAGAACCGTTGTCAATGAGAATTATTATCATTGACAACGGTTCTCACATTCTATATTCTACGGTTGTATCTTCTGCCAGATATCGGCTTGTCACAATAGTATGCAGGATACACAAATGTACATATAGAAAAGGGGATTAAGGTAATGAAGAATGTATTTAAAAGATATGTGCCGCTGCTCGCGGTTTTGGTAATGGCGGTAATGATAGCAGCATGTTCTTCCGACACGAAGAACGCAAATAAAGCGGCGGAATCGGCTGCGCCTTCAAGCAGTCCAGCTGCCACAGAGGAAGCTGCTCCAAGTACCAAAACAGTATATCCGCTTACCATTGAGAACTACACCAATAATGGTGAAGGAACGGAATGGAAAGCCAAATCACAGACTTTTGATAAGGCGCCTGAAAAAGTGGTAGCCAATACCCAGGGAGCTGCTGAGCTGCTGATCAAGCTGGGCTTGACCGACAAAATGGTCGGCGTTGCGGCCCTTTACGGTGCAGGTGACCCGGCGGTGCAGGAAGAATTCAAGAAGATCCCTGTGATCTCGAAAGAATATGCCAGTAAAGAGCTGGTTGTTGGAGCAAGTCCTGATCTTGTTCTGGGGCGCAGCGACCTGTATGCCGATGCAGATTGGGGCGTTGGGACGGTAGAAGGATTGAACGAACTGGGCATCAAGACATTCGTGCAGAATACTAGCGTTAAGGGGTCCACACTGGACAGCCTGTACAAGGATATTGAACAGATCGGCCAGATCTTTGATGTACAGGAGAACGCTGCTGCCTATATCGCTGAATTGAAAAAGCGTGCGCAGACGCTTAAGGATAAGTCTGCTGTCAGCGGAGAGAAGACCTTTGCATATGTATCCGACGGCGGCAATGGGGCCATTGCCATTTACAGCGGAAATGTTGACACGTTTGCAGGTGATGTACTCGGTTTGCTGGGACTCAAAAACAGTTTTGGTACAGTTACCGGAGATATCAGCAAAGAACAGCTGATTGCAACTAATCCGGATGTCCTGCTGCTCTCGGTATATACCGGAGGTGTGGATCCGGAGCAGACGTTGAAGGCATTCTACGCCGATCCGTCGCTACAAAGTCTGAATGCTGTCAAGAATAAGACGATTTATCCGATCGACTTCAACCAGTTCTGGGGCTACAGCTACTCGATTTTTGATGGAGCTGAGAAGCTGGCATCCGAAATAACCGCTAATAAATAAGAGTAGTAGAGAAATCCGCATACTAAAAGCAGATTGGGCCGTCATCCATGTGACGGTTCGATCTGCTTTTTGCTGCCTGTATAGATTGATCTTTAAAATTACCAATAAGGAAAAGTGACGGAGGAGAAGTTTGGAACTGTAGGAGCGGAAGCGTCCGCCTTTGTCTGCGGATTTCCACCGCGAACAGCGGTATAAATCAAGAAATCTGCAGACAACAGCGGCCGGAAGTCCAAACATTCTCCGTAGTTACGCCCCGATCCTTATTAGAAATTCTTAAAACTCAATCTATTATTTTTTAATTTTGAATATTCAACTATAAAGATATAGAATATAGTGATTGATAATTCGAGAACAACTTGGGGGAACAAGATAGTGGAACTTGGAATTAGTACATTTGTCGAAACAACACCCGATGTAATTACAGGGGAAACGATGAGCCACGCGGAGCGTCTGCGCGAAGTGGTGGAGGAGATTGTACTCGCGGATCAGGTGGGATTGGATGTATACGGGGTGGGTGAGCATCACCGTCCGGATTTTGCCGCTTCTTCACCTGCGGTTGTAATGGCAGCGGCTGCATCCCTGACGTCCAGAATCCGGTTGACCAGTGCTGTAATGATTCTGTCATCTGCCGATCCGGTGCGTGTTTTTCAGGATTTCGCCACACTGGACGGTCTGTCAAACGGACGGGCTGAGATTATGGTGGGCCGTGGTTCCTTCACAGAGTCCTTTCCATTATTCGGCTGTGATCTGAAAGACTATGAAACCTTATTCGGAGAGAAATTGGATCTGCTGATGAAGCTCCAGCAATCTGAGAAGGTGAGCTGGGAAGGCCAGCATAGACCTGCCATACATAACCTGGGAATTTATCCGCGTCCGGTGCAGCAGCCTTTGCCCGTATGGATAGCCAGCGCGGGAAGTCCTGAGTCTGCGGTCCGTGCAGGTGAACTTGGGCTGCCTTTTGCGCTGGCTATGATTGGACCGGTGCAGCCCCTGGATTTTGCGTCACAGGTCAAGCTCTATCAAGAAGCTGCTGCGCGTGCAGGCCATGACAGCTCGCGGCTGCCGATTGCGGCCCATGCGCATGGTTTTATCGCGGAGAATAGGCAGAAGGCGATTGAACAGTTCTTCCCTTCCACTTATGCCCGGACCAATGTCAGAGCGGTGGAGAAAGGTCTTCCGCCATATCACCGTTCAGATTATGATGCGGCATGCAGCTTCGGCGGAGCTTTATATGTGGGAGACCCTGAAACTGTAGCAGAGAAGATCATTCATCTGCGTAAGCATGTGGGCATCACGAGATTTCTGCTGCATGTTCCGCACGGCACGATGCCCCATGCCGAGGTGATGGAAGCGATCAGGCTGCTCGGTACCGAAGTAGCTCCGCGTGTCCGTGAGGAAGTAGCGCTTTGGGAGAAGAACAATCTGTAAGATACGGCAATTGAAATGGCAGTTAAGCAACCTGGGAGGTGGCGGCTCTGATAAGAGAGCAAATGAATGTCTGGAAACGGCACTGGCAGGAGCTTATTCAGGCGCTTGAGCAAAAGGGTGCAGATACTCAATTCAGCGTGGGTCCTCCTGCGGCAGAAAGCGGGCTTGCTGAAGTGGAGTCGAGGCTCGGAATCCGGCTCCCGCCAGAGCTGCGCACTCTGCTGAAGGAGGGGGCAAGCCAAGCTTATGTCTATTGGAGTCTGCCGGATGCTGCAATTCTTCCCTTTGAGGTGAGCGGAGGGCTAGGCTGGGATGTGGACCAGCTGGATTTTTTTGTTTCTAACGAAGAAGAATATACCGGGGAGCAGCAGCGTTATCTGAGCTTTCATCTGGCAGGCAACGGGGATGAGCTGCTGCTGGATTTGCTTAGCGCTTCTGGAACCGCAGTCGTCCATTGGGCACATGAGACGGCAGAATATCTGCTGCTGGCACTGTCGGTCACAGAGTTCGTCGACAAGATTACGGCGCTCGGTTGTGTAGGTGCAGAGGAATGGCAATACCCGGAATTTTGCAGTGAGTCAGGGTTGGACCTGGAAAAGCAGGCCAGCAGACAATGGAGAGCCTGGTTGCATGAATATTTGACATTGACTCTGGGGCAGGCACAGAAGGAGCTGCCTTTACTTCTTCGCTATGCTGAGATGTTCGGAACGGATCAGGAGATTGCTGAAGCCTTTGGTCCGTATAACGCCGGTGAGGTACTGAAGGCTTTTTTGAAACGGGCAGAACAGGAACGTAACAGCCATAATAAAGAGGCTATCCTTTGTCTTGCCGGCGATGTGCTTAAGGAACAGGCAGCAGACTTTGTGCGTTCCCTGTGGTCAGAGACTTCATCCGTTAAGGTAAGCCGGAGTACGCTGGCTTATCTGTCTGCTCAGTGTCTGCCAGGCGATGAAGGGCTGGAGCATGTCTTCCGCATGCTGGAGGTGTCTGCGACACCGGCGAAGCCTAGCGGGTATGCGGCGAACTCGCTGCTGCAGAATTTTCACAGCCGCAGGGTGCTGGTGTGGATGGAGGACAAGGTCGCTTTTCCTTATGGCGGGTGGGATGCATTGTATGCTCACTCACAGCCCGCACCGTCTGACATTGTGCAGTGGCTTGGGGGCAGTGATGTTCAGCGCCAGATCGTCATTGCTGCGTTCCCTGCCCTCTATGACAAGGGAGCTGGGAGCTTCGGTCGTGCAGAATTGCTGCAGATCCGCAGCCTGCTGGAACAGGCACTGGAAGAAGCTGTGCTGAAAAAGGAAAAGCAGGCGGTCCGTGATGCACTGGGGCGGCTGCCCTAAGCATTGTTTTTTAACATTTTTATTTACAATATTGTCTATTACATGTCTTGTCCATAACAAGATGTCGCTTCCCGCCTTGGGATGGTATGATAGGAAGTGGGGTGAATATGAAAATGAACAATAAGTCAACGACTGATGAAGCAATGAACGAGGTAGAAACCGGCGAAGAAGCAACCAGCGATGAAACAACCAGCGAACAGCAACCCATGACTGATGAGCAAATGGCTGAGCTTGTACAGGCGGTTCACCATAATGGTATGGTTGCGCTGAAGATGCATTTCAATGAGGTTCAGGGCCAAGTGATGAATCTGGAGGCTTACGGTCCGGTATTTGTATTCCATGTGATGGATGAGGCGAAGGATGTTTACTCCTGCGGGTTTTTCCTGCGCGAGCTGATCGCCAGATTCCAGACGAACAACAGTCCGAATATCTGGATGGCTTCGTTTTTCATCGACTTGATGAAGGTCAAGGGAGGCAAAGCCCTCACACCGCCGCCAACCAGTGAAGAAGAAGCCAAGGCCATGATCGATAATGTACTTGTGCCGCATTGTATTGCAGCCGTACGTGAAGAATTTGCTCCAGAGCAGGTTCATGCCGGGCTGGCCTGGAATGAAACCCATGGTCCAGTGTTTGAAGCCGGATTTCCGGCACTAACCGAAGGCAATAACGTCTGCGCCATTCCGCTGCATATGCTATTAATTCATCTGCAGCTGAACCGCGATCCGTCGGAACTGCTGCTGCAGGGATTGTACAATATCCGGAAAGAACACGGGTTGGATTAATCCCAATGCTGTATTTTCTGTGAATCCTTCTCGAAGAACAGACCGCATCCTGTATAGGATTGCGGTCTGTTTTTGTGCAGCTATTGATTCAGCGTGAAGCGGAGCCAATGGTTTTGTTAACATCAACTATCTTAAAATTTAACAAAGTACTGCCCGTGATTTTACAGATGCCTCTTAAAGTTAAAGAGATTAAAAACCAGGGAGGTATATATGTTAATCAAACATCCAAAACGGATATTAAGCGCATTCATGGGTTCAGTCATGCTGTTCATGACGCTGCCGGTATCCCATACTGTTCACGCAGCACCTGCCGTAACCATCGGAGAAAGGGACTTGGTCAATGAATCTGATCCCTCCCCAAATGTAACCGTTCTTACCGCCGCAGGTGCCGTTTATGACCCCAACACAGTGACGCTCGCTACTTACGTATGGGAGCATGGCAAGAGTATGAACAAAATCGGCAGCTACTCCACAGGTTATTCCGATTTGGAAGGCGGAGTTGCGGAGATCGTTAAATATAACAGCGACAATCAGAAGTTCTATCTGATAAACGGCCAGGAAAAACAGATTGATATAGTCAGCCTTAAGCCGCTGGTAACCGGAGGGGAAACCCAGCTGACGCTGGATAAACGGATCGATGTCAGTTCGATGATTGACGGCTTCACCTTCGGAGATATTACCAGTATTGATATCGATACAGAACTGAACAGGATTGCAATTGCCGTGCAGGAAGCAGACTATCAGAAATCCGGCGCAGTACTGCTGCTGGACTATGACGGGAAGTACCTTACGCACTATACAGCAGGCGTTCAGCCGGATATGGTCACCTTCACACCTGACCACAAATATTTGCTGGCCGCTGATGAAGGAGAACCGAGACAAGGCTATACCGCCCCGGCTGTTGACCCTAAAGGCTCTGTTACTCTAATCAATCTGCAGGCGAAAACAGCCAAGGTCATTGATTTCACCGGTTTCGACAGCAGTCAAGCGCGGAGTACCCTTTTAGCAGATAACGTGATTCTCAAAAAGCAAACCGCACCTTCTGTGGATCTGGAGCCGGAATATATCGCCGTGTCCGCTGACAGCAAGCATGCGTTCATTTCCCTGCAGGAGGCGAATGCCTTAGCAACGCTGGATGTGGAGACGGGTGCTTTTACAAGCATCAAAGGTCTAGGCTTTAAGGACCACAGTATTCCCGGCAACGAGCTGGATATGCGCAGAGACAGCAAAATCAATATCAAAACTGAACCGGGTATTCTCGGCATGTACAATCCGGATGGGATTGCCACTTATACCGCTGGAGGTAAAACCTATGTAATCACAGCGAATGAAGGGGATTCCCGGGACTGGAGCGGTTATAGCAATGAGAAGGATGTTACGCTAGGCAAAGGTCAGGATGGCGATGCCACCAAAAGTATGAAGGTGACCACTTTTGACACTTCCGATTATGAGGTGGGACCTGCGGGAGCCGGATTTGTAAGCGGGAAGACTTATCTTTTCGGCGCACGTTCCTTTTCGGTCTGGAATGCGCAGGATATGTCCCTGGTCTACGATAGCGGAGCGGATTTCGAGAAAATCACGGCAACGTTGCTTCCAAAAGGCTTCAACTGGTCTAATGACGACTTTGTCTTTGAGAAAAGGAGCGCCAAAAAAGGCCCTGAGCCGGAGGATGTCAAGGTTGGGGTCGTGGACGGGAAACCTTATGCCTTTATAGGCCTGGAGCGGGTCGGCGGCAATATGATGTACGATCTGTCAAAGATCAGCGCTCCGGTCTTCTACGACTATTTGAATACAAGAGATCTGGAGCATTCGGTGGATTATTCTGGAGCCAAACCGGCCTACCTGGCTGCTGGGGATGTCTCTCCTGAAGGCCAGAATTTCATTGCGGCAGAATACAGCCCAACGGGTTATCCCCTATTGCTGGTTGCTAATGAAGTTTCGGGAACGGTCTCTATCGTAGAGATTCCAGAAGGCAAGTACACACCCGAAGAACCAGAGACACCGGCAAACCCGACACCGGTAGCAACTGCATCTCCAACTCCTACAGTATCAGCATCGGCGTCACCAGCAGCTTCGGCAACGCCGGTACCCACGCCAACGGCCGCACCAACCTCAGTACCGGCACAAGCAACGGTAAACCCTAGTGCTTCACCGCAAGCAGCGGCAACCGTTACGGATACTGTGGCTGTGACCGCTATGACTCTGAATGCAGAGACAGGAGAAGCGGCAGGCAAATTGACGGACGAAGCTGCCCGGAAGCTGCTGGATAATGTAAAGGCGAGCGAGAAGGCGGGTAAACAAGCCATGGTGGAGATTCGCGGGGAAGCTTCGCAGGGAGCGTCCAAAGTAACGTTAGAGCTGAGCGGCACCTTCCTGGCACAGCTGTCTGCTGACACCCGGGCTGACCTGAAAATCAGCAGCGGGCTTGCATCCATTACTTTTGGCAGCAAGGTTATCGGAACCATCAGCAAGGCAGCCTCAGGCCAAGCGATTAAGATCAGTGTTGGGCGGGCCTCAGGGACGGATGGGAGCAGTACCCGTGACCTGGTCGGCAGCAGACCGGTTTATACTTTTACCATAACTGGCGGGACAACTGGCATCACAAGCTTTGGAGGTGAATCGGTTAAAGTCCAAATGCCTTATACACGAGGAGCAGCAGAGAACGCTAATGCAGTCGTAGTGTTATATTTGGACAACAGTGGAAATGCCATACCTGTAATCAGCAAATATAATGAAGCTGCACAAACGGTTGATTTTAGAACCAGTCATTTCTCCGCCTTTGCCATTGGCTATCATGCTGCGGGGTTCAGCGACACCTTGAATCACTGGGCAAAGGATAGCATTGATTTTACAGCGGCGAGAGGATGGTTTACGGGAGTTGGACATAATACTTTTGCACCGGATCAGACGGTAACCCGGGGAATGCTTGCTGCAATTCTGGGTAAAATGTCGGGTGCCGAGCTGTCAATGGGAGCGGCCTTCACCGATGTTGCGGCAGCGAAATATTATTCGCCTTATGTGGCCTGGGCCGCATCGAACGGTATAGTTCAGGGTACTCGCAACAATACCTTTGAACCTGACCGGGCCGTTACGAGGGAGGAACTGGCGGTCATCCTGAATAATTATCTAAAATTTTCGAAACTGCCAGCGGGGAATTTGAGTACTCCTGCTACTTTTGCGGACAATGGGCAGATTTCAGCATGGGCCAGTGAAGCCGTCAAAGCGATTCAAGGCTATGGCCTCATCAGCGGCAAAACAGGAAATATCTTTGATCCCAAAGGCACTGCAACCAGAGCCGAGGTAGCCACTGTTTTGAAACGGATGATTGAAGGCAGCTTTGCAAAATAGCATAATTAGACAAAGAAGAACAGACCACGCTAATGCAAAGTGCGGTCTGTTCTTTTTTAAAAGATAAAGTGGGTTCGGATGTTTAGCCTTTAGCTTTTCTCGGCCAAATGAAATACGAGCTTGTGATGATCAGATCAATACCCACCACAACTGACCATAGGGATACTATGCTTAAGAGCGCATCCGTACGGGCAGGGTCGTCAATCCAGATAATGAGGCCATATAGAATCCCTCCCCCCAGCAGAAAAGAGAGCACATGCTTCACCCAGCCTTTGAAGGAATGCCTGGCATGATCCAGGCCATATCGTTTGACCGGAGCAGGTCCCAGCTTCGTGACATAATAGCGGAAACGTTCATCTGCCCAGTAGATCATGCTTTTGCCAAACACGATAGATACGGAAATATAAATGGCAGCAAGCGCATGTGCCGTGGTGGCAGCAGCACCGTTGTACAAATCAACTCCTGCAATAATTAGCAGAATGATGTCCAGGACCGGGGTTAAGGCGAGAAAGAACAACCCCAGCTTCCTCCGTTTGAATAAATAACGTGCCGAGAAACCGGCAAGAACGACAACCCAGAATAGAACTTCGCAGGCGACAATCGCCCAGGCAACCCAATTCATAATCCACCCCTTGTGTATAATCATGTATTTGATACATCGGATTATAACAGCTGAATTTAAATAATACAATTGTATTATTTAAATTGCGCTCGAAGTTTTCTTCATGATACAATATAGACATGCCAAAAATTGTAGATCATTCAGAGAGAAAATCGCATATTGCAGAAGCAACCTGGCGCGTCATCATGAATCAGGGGATGAAAGGGGCGACAGTACGGAACATTGCGCAGGAAGCAGGCGTTTCGCTGGGAGCTCTGCGCCATTACTTCTCAACACAGCATGAGCTGATTGCTTTTGCCATGAATCTTGTAAAGGAACGGGTCGATGTCAGAATCAATGCCCTGCTTACCCTCGATCTCCCGCCTAAACAGCTGATTACGAAGATTCTGATGGAATTGATTCCTGTAGATGACCATACTATGGCCGAGATGGAGGTATGGTTTGCTTTTGTCTTTCATCGTAAGTATGTGGGGGATCACTATGACGAAGTAGACGATGGGGTATATTCCGCTATACACATGCTGGTCGGGTATCTGCATGAACAGGGGCTGCTGAGACAGGGCCTGGATAAGGACAATGAACTTGAACGGCTGTATGCGCTGGTTGATGGGCTGGCTCTGCATGCGATGCTGGAGCCTGAGCGGCTGGATAAGCAGCGGATCCTTAGAGTGGTGACCAGTCATATGGATTCTATTTGTAACGAATAAATTCGGGAAGCTGAGAGGAGCAGGTTATGGAACCCGTAAAAATCACCTACGAGTCGATAGACGATTATATTGCCAAAGCCCCTTTTGAGGTGCAGGACAAGCTTGAAGCGGTAAGAAAAGTAATCCGTGAGTCTGCGCCGGAAGCTGAGGAGAAAATTAGCTACCAGATGCCGACCTTCTTCTTGCATGGGAATCTGGTGCACTTCGCAGCATTTAAGAAGCATATCGGATTTTATCCGGCACCCCGCGGGATTGAGGCTTTTCAGGAGGAACTGGCGCAGTACAAGGGGGCAAAGGGGTCCGTGCAGTTTCCGCTGGATGAGCCGCTGCCACTCGATCTGATCAGCCGGATTGTAAAGTTCAGAGCCGATGAGAATAGGGAGAAGGCGGCGGCAAAGGCAAAGAAATAAACGAGGCAGATCATACCGGCAGCGGACAAAAAAAAGGAACCCCAAAGTTGGGTTCCTTTTTTGCTAATGTAAGTTAACAGGGAGCCGAAGCGGCACTTACAGTTGCTTATCGTCTACGCTGTTCAGCCAGCCTTCAATATCACCAATCACGGAGCTGATGCAGCCGTCTTCAAAGGGAGATTTCAGTCCGGCCAGCTCGACCAATTGAAGGAAAGACAGGCTTCCGCCAGCCTGACAGAGCCGCAGGTAGTCGGCCCATGCTGATTGGAAATCCTCATTTGACCGTTTCCAGAACTGGAAGGCGCAGAGCTGAGCCAATGTGTAGTCAATATAGTAGAACGGAGAGCGGAAGATATGGGCCTGCTTATGCCAGAATCCCCCTTGCTCCAGATAATCATTGCCGTCATAGTCGCGCAGGGGCAGGTATTTCTTCTCAATTTCGCGCCAGGCCAGTTTGCGCTCGGCAGGTGTGGCATCCGGGTTGGCATAGACAAAATGCTGGAATTCATCTACCGCAACCCCATAGGGGATGAACTGCAGACTGTCACCCAGATGGTTGAAACGGTATTTGGCAGCATCCTCCTCGAAGAACAGGTCCATCCATGGCCATGCGAAAAACTCCATGCTCATGGAGTGGATTTCCGCCGCTTCATAGGTTGGAAAAGCATACTCAGGCAATTGGATATGACGGCTCTGGTATACTTGGAATGCATGCCCCACTTCGTGGGTCAGCACATCGATATCCCCGGAGGTTCCGTTGAAGTTGGAGAAAATAAATGGAGCCTCGTACTGGCTGAGATAGGTGCAGTAACCGCCAGATTGTTTGCCTTTTTTGCTGACCAGATCCATCAGTTCATTCTCCAGCATGAAGCTGAAAAACTGATCGGTCTCAGGGGACAGCTCTTTGTACATTTTGGCCCCGTTTGCGATGATCCAATCGGGATCGCCTTTGGGAGTGGCGTTGCCGTTGTTGAAATTTAGACTTTCATCATAAAATTTCAGCTCCGCAAGACCCAGACGCTCAGCCTGGCGTTCCTTCAGCTTGCGGGAAGCAGGCACGATATGCTCCTGCACCTGCTTGCGGAAATTAGCGACCATTTCAGCATTGTAGTCCGTACGCATCATCCGGTCATAGCCGAGTTCAACGAAGCTATGGTACCCAAGCTTTTTGGCAATACGGGTCCGCACCTGGACAAGCTCGTCGAAGATACGGTCAAATTCCGGCTCATGTTCAGCCATAAAGTGGTATCTGGCCGCAGATGCACGCTTGCGCATATCCCGGTCTGTTGACAGCTCGAATGGGGCGAGCTGGGACAACGTCCGTTCTTCCCCTTCGAACTGGATTTTGGCGGAAGCGATAAGCTGGGAATACTCAGTGGACAGCTTATTCTCGAGCTGGAGGTCCTCTATGATGTCGGGGCTGAATGTCCGCAGCGAGATTTCGGCAATCTGCAGCAGCTGTGTACCCCACTCCTGTTCAAACGCTGCTCTGAACTTAGAGTTCACGAGGGCTCTGAAGTAGTCCGTTATGTACTCCTGAATCACCGGCCCCACTTCATCCATGTAATCTTGTTCAGCTTTGTAGAATTCATCCTCTGTGTTGATCGAGTGTCTGATGCTGGCCAAAGTCTCCATGGTGCCAAATTCATTACGCAGCTTATTAATCGCGGTAAAAGCGGCTCGCTGCTCTTCCAGACTTTCAGCACTAAGACCTTTAAGAAGCTTGGTAAAGCCGGCCTTTAGCTTCTCGACATCCGGCCGTTCGTACGGGTATTCGCTAAATTTCATGTAATCATCAACATCCTTTCGGGTAACTGTGAGAAACATATCGTTTTTATTATAGTATCTGGAAGAAATTAAATCACTAATTTATGCTTGTAATTCCATGTGAAGGTAATCCTGTGGATATCAGATAGGAGGAGAACAGATGAAATACGAATCGGCCAGTCCCGAGGAATATATCAGCCAGCTGCCTGAGGAACGGAAGGAAGCCATAATGAAGCTAAGACAGATACTGAGGGACAACTTGCCTGTGGGGTTTCAGGAAACCATGTCTTATGGAATGATAACCTATGTTGTTCCCCATCAGCTGTATCCGCCTGGTTATCATGTTAACCCCGATCAGCCGCTCCCTTTTGTCAGTATAGCCTCGCAGAAGAATTTCATTGCACTCTACCATATGGGGATATACATGGTACCCGGGCTGCTGGCTTGGTTCAAGGAAGAGTATCCGAGGCATGTTCAAACCAGGCTCGATATGGGGAAATCCTGTGTGCGGTTCAAAAAAACAAATAGCATCCCGTATGATCTTATTGCACAGCTAAGCAGCAAGATTACTGTGGATGAGTATATTCGAATGGTTGAGAGCGAAGTGAAGAGGGCTAAGAAGAACTAGCGGATCTACACTATAGGATGCTGTTTCAAAAAATGCAGGATTGCATCATTTACCAATACGGGGTTCTCTCTCAGCATATGCGGCCGGTGGCTGCCTCCAGGAACAACAAGATACTGAGAGTTCTCTACCAGAGCAGTCAAGTGCCGGAGCTGGGATTCCTGTACAAAGAGATCATGCTCCCCGGCGATAAACAGGGAAGGGCAATCGATGCTGTGGATCTGCTCCTCGGTTAGTTGCGGGAATAACCGCCAGTCTGCGGCGCTCTGCCGCATGAATTCCTGCCAGTTTCCGCGGTGCGCCTCCTCATGCCGTTCGAGCATTTGTTGGATGATGACGTCCTTGCCGTGTGCAGCAAGCCATTCCGGCTCGTACTCATCCGCACCGGACGGCTCTTTGAACCCGCTAGAACCGATGGTCGTCATTGAAAATACACGCTCCGGCGCATTTAACGCAACAGCCATGGCCACTCCTGCCCCCAGGCTATAACCGATTAAATGCGCTTTGGGGATGGACAACTGCTCCATAAACGCAGTAATATCATCCGCCAGCTGTGGGGTGCTCCAGGCCAGATTATTGCACCGGGTTCTGCCATGTCCCCTGAAATCCGGAAAATAGCAGGTGTACGCATTCTGAAAAT
This sequence comes from Paenibacillus sp. P32E, assembly GCF_001909085.1. Taxonomy (NCBI): domain Bacteria; kingdom Bacillati; phylum Bacillota; class Bacilli; order Caryophanales; family Paenibacillaceae; genus Paenibacillus; species Paenibacillus sp. P32E. The sequence continues at coordinate 40,684 of NZ_LVYY01000019.1, forward strand.
CAAGGATTTGACTCGCAAATGCCAGTATTCCCCTTGAATAAGCGCTGTGCAGAAAGATAACAGGCTCTCCGGTACCCATCTTTTCATAGAACAACTCTAAGTCACCCAATTGAATATATGGCACGATATCCTCCTTGTAAGAACAAATGTTCCTTCCATTGTACTCCTGGAATATGGATATGTCACGCTCATGAAATCGTGTATAAATTGGAATGTGAATGAATGGCAGACAGAATGTTCTGTGGGCAAAAACATTTTTCAGTAGAACTTGGCATATGTCTTGTACAGTAAATAACTTACAATTAAAAGAGACAATGCCAAGGGAGAGGGATACATATGGGGACTCGTTATAGAGACTATACATCAGATGACATGATGAAAGTGAGCCGGTTCTTGTCACATGCCCATTCAAAATTAAATCGGCCGAGCAGCTGGACGATTGCCCGTTTTGAATTCGAGATTTTTTTCTATAAGTGGAGGGCGGGCTTGCTCCCCGAGTGGGAACAAAATATCGGACTGTGGGAACGCGACAATGGGGAACTGGCCGCTATGGTTTGCAGGGATGGGGATTTCTACTTTCAATTGGATACAGATCATCCGCAGGAGGAGCTGCTGTGTGAGATGTTAGAATTCATCGAAGCGAAGTCTGCTCCGGCTGCCGTGAAGCTTGCAGTGCCAAAGGGGATGTCAAAGCTGCAAGAGTTGGTCCAGGGCAGGGGATATGTGCATCTTCCGAACGAGAGCGATAATATTATCTCCATCACGCTGGAGAAGGATTTTCCGGTGAATATTCCTGTTGGCTTTTTGCTTCAATGCGGGGAAGAGGTGTCAGACCAGGCTAAAGCGCAAGGCCACATAATGGCGTTTAACTACCCGGGAACTGTACATGCAGAGCAGATGCTGGTGTTATACGGGGGTATCCGTCAAGCACCGGGCTACCGTCCGGCTCTGGACTTGTCTCTGATTAATGAGCAGGGGGAGGTCGTGGCATTTTGTAACGCTTTTGTGGATGAGGTGAACCGGATAGGAATTCTTGAACCGGTGGGAACCCATGCGGATTACAGACTGAGAGGGCTGGGCCGGGCGGTAATCTATGAAGCGCTGAACCGTCTGCGGTCTCTCGGCATGATTAAGGGATATACAGGTCCCATGCAGCCATTTTACCAGCGCCTCGGATTTCAGATGGATGTGGAGTTCGAGGTGTGGCAGAAGCTATGAGAGATAGACCTTTCGAACAAAACTGTCAGGATCTCAATCATAAGAATCAGACTGGATCCTATATACAGCCCAAAGGCAGCCTTGAATTGGAAAATAAAGTTCTGGACTGCCTTTGGTTTGTTGAAATTAAACAGACTAAGGATGTGTTTTCTAATTCCTTTATCTTTGGCATATGGCAACAGGATGTTGCAGATGAATTGAGCTATCTTGCCCGTTAGTTGAACGTGAAATGTAGATAGGGTTCATCATTAATCAGGGATAGCTCCATATCCTTCAGGTATTCTAGCTGTTGTTCCGTTAATTGGCTCTTATCAGCATAGATGGAGTGATACGTAAAAGAGTATAGGTGTCTGAGTTGAATAAAGTAATCAATATCCTGAGTGAAGTTCGTATCTGGGTTCCCCCGAACATATCCCTCCATAAATTCTTGGTAAAAACGTCTTATGAAATTGTTTCTTTCGTTCTTTATTATAGCTTGTGTAGTGTGGTAAATTACGATCGCTAAATCATAAGCGTACCAATGATACTCGCTGTCTCCGAAATCAATGATACTAAGTGAATTTTCTCTGATTAGCAAATTTCCATGATGAAGATCTCCGTGAATTAGGCCAAAGTTATCAGTTGAAACAGAGAGCTTTTTTAACACTTCAATGTGTTTAAACCACTTCTCAATCAGGAACGTGGGTAGCTGAGCTGATTCAAATTGGAGTAATATTTTGTTTTCATTCCAACAAGGGAACGCATGGTTAGCTGTATATGCTTTTGAAGCAGTGTGGATATGTCCCATTGCCTCGCCCCATCTTTCAAACAATGGTGCTCTCCACATCTCATTGTTGGTTTGGTGGATATGTAAGCCGTTTATCTTTTCATAACAAACGAAGTAGTAGTCATCATTAATACGTTGAATAAAATCTTTTCCTTGTTTACGTAATGGTCTAGCCACATTAAGTCCCCTCGAAAGAAGGTAATCCAGCCATTCCGATTCAGCTAATGATTTCAGTTCACTAACAACAGAATCTTCCAAAATCTTAACAATAAATTTTGTGTTACTTCCAACTTCAAATACATTGTTATTGTATCCGCCTATTAGCTTGTAGTCCGAGAGGTCTAAATCCAATAGAGATAATACTTCCTTTATAAGCCCTTGTTCCATCTCCCATCCCCCAGTAATATCCAATATATAGATCCAGTAATCCTGAATAATATTCAACACAAATTATCTATGGATTCAGTTCCACAAATATTTCATTTTCCTATACCCAACATCCCATATTTTTTCGTTCCCCTCGATGGTTATCTTGAGTTCGCTCCCAGCCTCGATAGGAATCTCGAAAATCGCCGGAAACAGATCTGGATCACTACGTTGAACTTCTCCAGAACTGGTCAATACCTCGCGTCCATCGACGGAAACACGGATGCTTCCGGAATAATCCGTTGGTTCAGGTATTCCGTAATACAAGGAGAAAATAATCTTCTCTTTATACGAATACATAAACGTTTCTGAATTCCCACCTGCAACGCCATACATATTATAGCGGGGTTTTACGTTTTGAGCGCTTATTTTAAAGCTATTCAGGCTTTTTCCAGTTGATGAATTTCCAGAGCTGTCCATCAATTCGTTTATGGCCACAAAGGGACCTTCTTCTTTGGTGGACGCTTTATCTACAATCTCACACAATCCCCATACCCCTAATAAAAGAACCATACAGGAAATGGCGGTTATCAAAAAATTGCGCCAATTGTTTTTTGAACGAACACCAAGCTTGTATGCCCCAAAACCGACTGCTGCACCTAATGTATTTTGAATGGCATCGTTAATATCGAAGCTGCCCAGAAACGAAAGGGCCTGTATGGTTTCCATTACGAGAATCGAAAAAAAGAACATTGTAATGAATCGAAGAAACGTAGTCCGATATAACAATAAAATCAATATACCGTATGGGATGAAAGCTACGATATTTCCAAATCCAACAAAATCCATGAGGGTAGGGTGTAGAAGATCAGATATAGTAGGCAATTTAAAGAAACTATCTGGTAAAAAAATAAAGGTGTAGCCATTCGTTCGCTCTGCGGCACCCATTCTACCGAATGCGAAAAATAAAAAATAAAGAATTATGATTGTATAGAGCATGGTTATGGTAAAAATAACTTTACGCTGTTTTGACATGGTTAACTCCTTTGTCGGGTGTATACGTCCTGTAAAACTGAACTTGCTGCCCCAACCCATTTTACTATAATTACCACTAACTTGCCCGTTACTTCAATGAAAAAAGCAGACTGCAATACAATCTGCTCATTTCCGCTATCGTTCCTCGTTAGAACAGCCTGCAGGATCTCGCCGACAGGCTGTGTAATTAACCGAAATGTCGCGATCTGATCGAGAATTGAACGGCGGTCCGGTCGGGACTGTACAATGGCGGATGCGCTCCTCCACGATCTCCATGTCCGGATACTCGTTGCGGTGCTCGCTAAGATAGGCAATCTCTTCTTTTGACAGTTTCGATTTGATCCGTCGTTGTTGGGATAGCAGATGCGTCCTGCCTCTGATGTCCATAGCCTCGATAACTTTCTCAGTCGTCAACGGCTTGGAATTCGCTTCGCCTTTTCCGTTAAACAGCTCCACTAGTTTTGCAGCCAGCGCCTCCGCCGCTTCTTGCTTAAAGCCTGTTTTGACGGTAAACTACAGGGACTGAGTGGAGATCGAATATGCGTACGATTAGTGAGGAGAACAGGAGAAATAATGGTGACTGTTTCGAACTTTTTCTTTCGTACTTCGGTTTTATCATTAATTTCCTGCCGTTCCCTCATTCCGTTACTCGATATCCACCCTTTAATTGTCATGGAATGGCGGGTATCCGAACTCAATACCAAGTTATTTTTCAAAATTTACGCTTCCGAATCCATGAGACCGATGAATTCCCGGATCGGCTGTCGTCTATATAAACGAATGCATAAATGAACACAAACTAATTTGACGAAGAGGTGTTTTGAAAATGGCATTAACGTCCACATTCACGAGCATCAACCTGCCTGTAAAAAACGTAGAACAATCGAAAGCGTTCTTCACCGGACTCGGATTCGAGCTCAACCCGCAATTCCCCGAGAATGAGAATTCGGTAGCCATCGTGATCGGCGACAACCTGCAGGTCATGCTGATCAATCAAGCATTCTTTAATACGCTCACAGAGAAGGAATCCGTCGATACGGGCAAGTATGCGCAGATGACGATCGCATTGGCCTTCGAGAGCCGGGAAAAGGTCGATGAAATTGTGAATACCGCGGTCTCCATGGGCGGGAAATTGCACGCTGAACCTGAAGATCATGGGTTCATGTATCATTGGGGCTTCGTGGACTTGGACGGCCATCTGTGGGCCATTAACTACATGAACATGGATGCGGCACAAGGTTGAGGCTAACGGAGAGCACGCTGTACTAGGGTTCAAAAAGAAAGACGCCGGGCATCTTCCCCGGCGTCTTTCTTCGATGATTAGTTTTGTTCGGTATAGGCTTTGAAATTGTCTATGATCGCATGCCAGCCTGCTTGCTGGAACTCGGCGGGGTTGGAGCTTTATCATCTTTGTATTTTCAATTGCAGTGGAAGGCGGCGTTTTTGACAGCTCTGGCTGATGTTTTGCGGTCTGGACCCAAGGCCAGAGACGCTGGCATTACGCAGATATTATCCTATTTGAATTGGGCCTGAAGCCATTCTGCCGACTGCTGCATGTAACCTAGCTGATCCGCAGCATCAAAATGCTCAATCGCTACCGTATCCTTGTACCCGATGGATTTTAGCCGCTCCAGGATCTCTGGTATCGGAATGCAACCGGAGCCGACAGGGGCCGGGAACAGCTTCGTCCCGTTTGTGGTGATCTTCGGCGTTTCCAAACGATGCTCCTCCAGTGAGCGGTCTTTGCAGTGGACATGTACAATTCTCGATTCCAGCCTTCCGAAGGCTGCTAGCGCATCCTCACCCTGATAGATGAAATTGCCAGTGTCGAAGGTACAGCCCAGCTTCGGAACCTTATCCATAAACCATAGTAATTCTTCGGAAGTGGAAAATGGCGCACGGCTGTCATCGAAATCCTCCAAAGTGATTACCATACCTTTGGACTCCGCGTATTCGCACATCTCCCGGAGCGCTGCAACCATTCGCTGCAGCGAGCTGTTCCGCAGCTCCTCGCTGGCTGATTCCTCAATGAAACCCGGAATCACAAGTACCTTGTCCGCCCCCAAATACTCTGCCGTGTCAATAAAATCCAGTCCAGGCTGCACATCGGAAGCATTGCCAAAATCAAAAAAAGCGTACATTGAAGCTATCGAAATTCCAGCTTGCTCCAGCTGATTTTTCATGGCCCCGCGGCTGGGCTGTACCTCGTCCAAATCCAGCTCGACCGCCTGGATGCCCCATTCGCGCGCCCGGCTTAGTACCTCGGGTACCGACAGCCCGGATTGCTTGCTTGCGGTAACAATATGGTTGTAAAACACAGATATTTTCATACATGCGCTCCTTCCGTCCTATCAGAGTCTTGCAATCGCTTCCTTGAATTAGTATAGGGGATATTCAGCAGGGGTTCCACTGTGGAATTCAGCATGGAGGACAGGTGTCCTTTTATTGTTCCCGTAATTGCTCTAATATGATGAACAGTAATTCTGATACAGAGGAGAGATTCAACTTGAATACAGTAAAGCTCAGTTTTATCGGTGCGGGATTTCATGCATCTACCAATATTTACCCTTCTGCTATCCAAGCAGGGGCTGAAATTACCGCGATATCGACCCGTGATCTGGAGCGTTCGAGGGCCGCACTTCAGCGGTTTGGCAGCAGAGGCAAGCCCTATGACGATTACCGGAAAATGCTCCGGGATGAAGAAAGCGATGGGGTGGTGGTAGTCGCGCAGCCGCAGGATCAAAGTTCATTGGTGCTGGACTGCATCCATGCCGGAAAAAATGTATATGTGGACAAACCACTAGGCTGGAATGGTCCGGAAGCTCTTCAGCTAGCAGATGCAGCCGAACAGGCCGGAGTAGTGCTGATGGTCGGATTCATGAAGCGTTATGCTCCCGTCTATATGAAGCTGAAGGAGCTAATTACAGGAGGGACATTGGGCGGCGCCCGCTCCTTCCAGGCGCGGTTTGCAGTAGACAGCACACCTTTCTGTAAAGACGAGGAGCAGTTCATGAAGCTTGCTGCTATCCATATTGTAGATTTACTGCGTTTTTTGTTTGGCGAAGCGGTACAGATTTCAGGATTTACAAACAATGATAACGCACAAATCTCCCAGAGCATTTCACTGAAATTCGCAAATGGCATTGTGGGCAGTGTTTATTTTGCCGGGATGAGTGCCTGGTCCAGAGAAAGTGAGAGCCTGATGGTTACCTTCGATCACGGGTTTGCCTGTGCAGATGAAGTGGTGAAGCTAACCGTTCATCATTCACTTACAGCCAGCGGACTGCCTTGGCAATCGCTTGCCGAGCAGGATACCGTGTTCACCCCTTCAGCATCCGCAATGTCTGGCGGTTACAGAGATCTATATCTGCGAGGCTTCGTTGGCGAAATGGCGCACTACATGAAATGCTGCCGGGAAGGGTTGACCCCTGTCTCCAGCGGACGGGATAATGTGAAGACCATGGAGCTGTGTGATGCTATTCTGTCAGCACTGATGTAAATGGGTTTACTCTGGGGGAGAGTTCAATGATCACAGAGCTGAATGCGGCAACATCGCGGTAAAAGCTATAGTTAGTGGAATGAATCCGGGCTGGGTATTCGCAGAGCTGCGAATCGAAGCCTATGCATCGATATAGTCATCCTGCCCCTCTTAAGAAGCAGCATAATGCCATCTGGATGCAGCTTACGCAAAGCCTATTGAAGATGCGCTTTTACAAAAATATACTGTAATTGCAGGCAGAAGGGCGGGAGGGACGCAGATGAAAATCACCATTGAGAGCATACCGGAAGACAGCGAGCCTGAGATTATTTTGAGGTGCAATGATCCCGATGAAGAGGTGCTGAAGCTGCTGCATTCCATTCCATCCATGACGGCATCCAAGAAGCTGATCGGCATGACCGATCTTCAAATGCATATCATCGACCCGAAGGAGGTGTATTATTTCGAGGCTGTGGATCACAAGGTGTTTATCTATTGTGCCAAGAAGGTCTATGAATCCAGGTTGAAGCTGTATGAGATTGAGCTGGCCTATGCGCACAGGGATTTTTTTAGAGCCTCCAAATCAACCATCCTGAATATTGCCAAAATCAAGTCCGTCAGCCCGGTCCTTTACGGAAGATTCGAAGCTTTGCTGCACAATAGCGAAAAGGTCTTCATTTCACGGCAATATGTTCCGGTACTGAAACAAAAACTAGGACTCTGAGGAGGCTCCATGATGAAAACCGGCAAATTCGTATCCTGTATCTTGAAGGATTTGTTCGCAGCATGTGGATGTGTGACGATTCTGGTGGCCATTGTGCTGACCTTGAACTCGACCGGTTCCGTCGGTACATCAATATTATGGCAGATTATTATGGCGGCTGCGGCGTTTACCTGCTTCAAATACGCTTTGGTGAGTACACAAGGGCTTAGTAAACATGCGCAAACACTGAGCTTCTATATCTGTTTTGTGCTTGGCGATGTTTTTGTAATCCTATGGCTGTGGTTCTTCAGTTCCGGACCGTTCAGGGAAAAGGGGCTGCTGCTTCCCTTCGTGATTACCGTCCTGGTGATTAAAGGCATGGTGTACGCAATGCTGCACATCGATGGGAAGAAGGAAGCCAAGCAGCTGAATGAAAAGCTGAGCGAGTATCAGAGCGGCGGCAACAATTTATGAAGGAGTGACTGCCACCTAATCAGAACTCCATACGTAAGTAGAGAGACATATACCTTCCTATGGAGATGATGATATGCTTCTCAATCAAACTTCTATTATTCCTCTTGCAGCTTCGGATTTCCCGGAGAACGGACTTCATCCTTCCTGGGACCAGTTCCGGCAGCGTTATGAGTGGCTTGAACCTCAAATTCATGCCTTTGTAGCTGAGGAAAATGCCGGGGAACGGTTGGCCCGGGATGAGGGCTTCTTGCTTAAGAACTATGCCGGAAATGCGGAAAAGCCTGTATTCTACGGAGTTCCTGTAGGTATCAAAGACCTGCTGCATGTGGAGGGATGGCCTACCCGGGCCGGGTCCGGCTTACCGGCTGAGGTGTTGACCGGCCCGGAAGGGTCGTTGATCCGGCGCCTCCGCTCACTGGGTGCGCTGATCGCAGGAAAGACGGTTACCGAGGAATTTGCTTATAATGGTCCTATTGCCACGCGTAATCCCCATCATACGGATCATACTCCAGGTGGCTCAAGTGCAGGCTCAGCAGCAGCGGTTGCTGCCGGATTATGTCCGCTGGCGGTTGGCACCCAGACCCTCCGTTCGGTGATCGCCCCAGCGTCCTTTTGCGGTGTGGTGGGCTTCAAGCCAAGCTATGGCAGAGTGCCGCTGGATGGAGTTGTTTTGCTGGCCCCTTCTTTTGATACCGTGGGGTTCTTCACACAGAATGTACCGGATATGCAGGTTGCTGCAGCCTCGCTTCTCCCGGACTGGAGGAACCAGCATCAGCAAGCCTGCAGCAAACCGGTACTTGGCATCCCCCAAGGAGTATACATGGAGCTGATGAGTAGTGAGGTCAAAGAAGCTTTTAACGCACAAATCTTAAGTCTTCAGCAGCAAGGTTATGAGGTAAAGCAAGTAAGTATGCCATGGGAGGATGAGTTTATCTACGGAAATGCCATGCTGCGGTTTCTGGAAGGTGAAATGGCCCGGGAGCATGCCCTGTGGTTCGGTCGATACGCAGAGTGCTATGGCAATCCCGTAAGGGAGGCTATTCTACGGGGCCGGGAAATCTCCGATACGGAGCTGGGGATGTGCCGCCGGAAGCAGTACAGACTGCGCCGGGAGCTGGAGAATGTCCAAGCAGCACAGGGAGTGGACCTCTGGGTATCGCCAGCACAGGGTGGAACTGCACCTAAGATCGGTGAGGGCACCGGGTGGTCCGGGATGACCGCTATCTGGACCTTCGCGGGTTGTCCTACCATCAGTCTGCCATCAGCCAGTATTAACAGCCTGCCGCTTGGCTTTCAGTGCGTAGGGAGTTATGGGGAAGATGAGGCATTGCTGGCTTGGGTGCAGGGAATTGCTGAGCATTTGTAAGTCATTTACGGATGAACGAAAGTCTGCTGTTATTCAATTTTGAAAATTCGTTATTTTCGTAGCAGAAACCGCATATTGATCTCGCCGCTGCCTGCTGTGTTTGGCTTAAGGCCCAGGCGGAAGGCGTTTTTCTTCAATCTGGCTTTGACCTGGCAAGGCGAGAGCGAAGGACAGCTCTGCAGCAGCTGGGCGGCTGCACCGGAGACGATGGGGGTAGAGATGCTGGTGCCGGACAACACGAAATATTGTTGCCCAAACCGCAGGTACGGGAAATTACGGGCCAACTGGGAGCCGGGGGCGCGAAGCGAAATGACAGATTCCCCCGGGGCGACAAGATCCGGTTTGATCTTGCCGCAGGGTGCCGGGCCACGGCTGGAATAGAGGGTAATGCGGTCATCTTTTTGGGTGAGGGTCCGGCGGTCATCTACAGCGCCTACAGTAATAGCGGACGGACTGATGCCCGGTGACTCAATGGTTTTGCGTCCGGGTCCGCTGTTTCCAGCGGCGATTACAACAGTAAGTCCGGCTTTGACTGCTTTTTCTACAGCCTGGCAGAGCAGATCGTCTTGGCATGATGTGCTCACAGGTCCGCCGAAAGACATCGATAGAATGCGCAGCTTCAGACATTTACGCTGCGCAACACACCATTCGATCCCTTTAATAATCGTTGAGTCGTAGCCATCTCCGTTGATATCCAGTACTTTAACACCTACGATCCCCGCCTCAGGTGCTGGACCTCTATACTTCCCTTTACTGAGCCAGCCGTTGCCTGCCGCATCCCCGGTAATATGAGTGCCATGACCGTTGTCGTCATAGGGGCGCTTGCGGTGATTGATGAAATCCTTGAACGCCACGATGCGGTTCACGGGCCGGACCAGATCGGGATGAGGGAACACTCCGGTGTCAAGCACAGCAATGTTGATCCCTTTTCCGGTAAGCCCTCTTGAGCGCTTCACAGCAGTTGCACCGATCGATGGGGTGGCAATATCCAGCGACATGCTTTTAATGTCATCCAGGTATATCTTATGAACGCCCTCCCAGCAGCACATCCGTTCCAGGCATTTCATTGAAATATGTGAGGAAACCGCATTGAGCATTGGAATGCGATGTTTGACAGACATGACGTGTGAGCCTAAATGCTTGTGTAAGGCTTGCATCCTGCTCTGGATTAACTTGTGATTGAATTGAATAATAACAGGCAGCGTCGCTGATCCCTTACTGGAATGAACCGTTTTGCGAATCCGGTTTCTCAGCGGACGGTTCATTTTGGAAGCATACTGCTTCATCCACATTTTTTCGCCCATGGCTATCGTGTCACCTCTCCGATACAGGGTATGCGCGGAAAGGGATATGGGTACATTTCTATAAATCTGAGACAATACCACATTTCTGGAAGAGTAGTAGGCAAGAACGCGGTTCACTGCAAGCGCAAATTGCATCTAATACTCTATCCTATCAGAAAGTGGTGAAACAAATGAAAGCTCCTGACAAGAAAGCAATCCTGGCAAAAAAAGCTTTAATGGCAAAAAAAGCTATGATGGCCCGCAAGGCAAATGCAAAGAAGGTAGTGAAGAGACGCAGAATCAGACAGACTTTTGACAGATTTGTAGTTCTTGCTACAAGCCTGGGCAATGTGAATAAGGATTCCTCCGGATGGACAGCTTCCTTGACCAGCGGTACAGTAACGGTAACTGCCGATTTTGACGATTTTGGTGTGGCAAGATTTCCTACCATCACGACTTTAACAACGGTACCCTATACTTTGAGAATAAGAGATGATGCAGGTAATCTCTTAACGACCAAGTCTGTCTCTGCCAACCGCGAGTTTTATGTTGCCAGATTCTAAGCCTAGCGACTCTTTGAGATGAGCTTAAACGGCGCGTACCAGGCGGTGCGCGTTTTTTGGTACGCTTAATAAGCATTTGTACAGTGAGTTCCTGTGATCAACTAGTGATAGAGTCGTCAGGACCAATAGCATTTCAAAATTATCGGTCACCATGATATTCTTAACGAATACGAACCCTGAATTTATCCTGCGTTGAGGAGATGTAGAATTGAAAAGCTATTTTGTACATAACGGAGCTGTGGTGCTGCATGTGCTGGAGAATGGAGAGCCTTCTTCCACGATGCCATCGCTGCTTGTGATAGGCGGACTGTGGGAGCCTGCGGAGCGGGCCATTCCGCTATTGTCGAATTTACCGGGACATACCGTATCCTTCAGCTTCCGGGGACGCGGACTCAGCTCAACACCTTATGGCGGCTATGATCTAGAGGATCATTTATCAGATATTGCCGCTATCGTTGCCCATACCAGAATTGAACATTACTGCGTACTGGGGTTTTCCAGAGGCGCTTCCTACGCGCTTGGCTGGAGTCTACAGAATCAAGAACAGATAAAAGGGCTTATTCTTGTAGACCAGCCGCCGATCCATCGAAGTGTATCACCGGAAACCGTGGATTTCTGGTGTGGTCTGACTTATCAGCAGGTGCCTATACTCAATTATATGCGGCGGGAAGCGCTGGAGGGGCTGGGACGTGATGCAGAGGAGCTGGACTTCACTTCACAGCTGGCTCAGCTTATGCTTCCAGTAACCTTGTTTGCCGGAAGAAATAAGGCGGCAGAGATTCCATCCGATATCTCTGAGGAGACCTTGGACAAGTACAAGCAGTACCTTTCCCCGTTTCACGTTGTGGAATTTCTTCACTCCGGGCATATGATTCCCGACGAGGAGCAGCAGAAATATATTGCTGAAGTCATTTTGTTTCTATATGAGAGGGGGCTGGCCGATGTATGAGTGGATCAAGGGTTATAGCCGGGTGGAATACAGTGAGCAGGCAGAGAGGCTTGATTTCGGCAAGCGTTCAAGCTTCCGTATGGAGAAAATGGAGCTGGAATCATCGCCTTCCGGTATGACTGCAGCCGCGCAGTATTTCACTGCCGGGAATGCCTGGTTGTCGGAAGTATATAGAATAGGCATTCCAGCACAGGATGAGAGGATCCGCCAGCTTATCCTTACAGAAATAGCACCGCATTTTGCAGATGTGAAGCAGTGTATACGCGAAGGAAGCGTTGAAACGATCTATCTACAGGAGTTGAAGCCGGAATCACGGCAGCTGTTCGGGGATACGCAAACCGGAATTCTGCCGGTGCTGGAAGATCTCTATAGGCATCATGATATGAGTGACAGAATCAGCGGGGGTAAGCGGACGATCATCAATTATATGGTAAATCCGGATGCCCTGGAGCCTTATGAAGCGCCGGACACCGAAACACTGCAAAACCTGCTGAAAATTGCTTATTCAGACCTGCCGGATGGGGAATACAATGTGATGCCGCTCGGCTGGTTCTTTGACGAGAATTTGCGCCATTCTGCTGCGCTTCGCTTTTTTGCCGGATTTGTTCCCCATCTGATGCTTAGGGTGGATGAAGACACTGGTGAGGTCATCCTGCTTCAGATGTCCGGCAAGGAATTCGCCCGCAAGGTCCTGCTGAATTCGGCACGTCCCCAGCCTCCACGGCGAAAGGACAGCCATTTATATGTGGATATGGGCCATAGGGTCGTGTATGCAATTGATCTAAGCGGACAGTATCCGGTGAGCAACTGGCAAGAGCTTACAGAGAAACAGGCCTATTGGCTGAAGGAAGGCATGAATTTTAACGACTTCAATCATGAAACGGCAGAGCCGGTCCCGGCAAATATCGGGTTCTTTTATGACCAGGATTCTATTCAGTCCATAGTCGATAGGATCAATCAGGAGCTGGAGGATATCCGGGAGCAAAATTAACTCAGTTGTATCTCTTGACGGTATAGAGTCCCTAGCAGCCCGCAGAGTTTCTGCGGGCTGCTCTAGCATGGAGAATGCTTTGCATTCTACTCATTCTTTACCTATAAATCCGCCAGTCATTTGCATATAATGGAAGTTAATGATTGCAAGGAGTTACAAAAAGAGTGGACATGCAAATGGAGAAGGTTCTGAGTAGGTTTACAACGATTTGTAGTGAAGAGTTAGAAGCAAGCCTGACAGGGATATACCTGCATGGCTCCTTGGCCATGGGCTGACCGCTTTTTCCAGATATATACTGGGTGAAATAAATAAGAAGAAAATAGAAGAGAGGTGTACACATTGAGTATACAAGCAGCAGAAGAAGTGCTCTCATTCTATACGCTTCAGGAGCCGATAGTTGAATTTATCAGACATAATGAAAATATGACGTTTAAGGTTACGGATCTAAAGGAAGGCAGACTATACTTGCTGCGTATTCATAGTCCGTCAACAGCAGGCCTGCTCGGGATTCAGCATACGCAGCAGGGCTTGGAATCAGAAATGTACATCCTGCAGGAGCTGTCCAAGGACCAGGCACTTCATGTGCAGAAGCCGGTAGCCAACCGGACCGGAGGGCTCGTAACCCAATATGTAAACGATGGCAAGGATATTTGTTATGCTACCCTGCTGGAATGGATAGAGGGCGCTACGCTCACTTTACAAGAAGACAACATGGAGCAAATTGCTTATCAGCTGGGGGAAAAGCTCGCTGCATTTCATCATTTCTCCCGTCATACTGAGCTTCCTGGTCTGCAAAGACCGGTGTATGATGCAGAAAGGATTGATACTGCGGTTGAAGAATTGAAATACGGCGTAGATTCAGATCTGTACAGTCAGGAACAATATGAGATCATTGTCCAGGTCCTCGGAATGATAAAAAGGCAGCTCCAAGTGCTGGAGACCCTTCCAGGGCAATGGGGGCTTGTACACGCGGATGTGCAGCTTGGGAATGTGATTATCACCGAAAGCGGGCCTTGTTTAATAGACTTTGGTTTTTGCGGGTATGGCTACTATCTATTTGATCTGGGCAGCGCGGGGACTGTTCTTCCCGGTGAGCTGCGTCAGCTTTTTTTACAGGGCTATGCTTCAGCAGCAGATTTTTCATGGGAGCAAATAAGGTATATTGAGGGGCAGATATTTATGGATACTTTTATCAGCTATCTTTTCTTTATACATGACTCCACACGCAATAACTGGATCAAAGAGAGTGCGGCAAAGCTTTGTAATACCCTATGCAAAGATTTTATTGCAGGCAAAGAAGTATTTTACTCATTCTAAACTTGAAAGGGTCCTTGAAACGGCAAGGAGGAACTAAAAATGAATATAGCAGAAGGCGCAGCCATCATACCGCTAGAAATCGAGGGCATCATTTTGAATTCCACTTTGGTGTGGGACGAACATAGGGCGATCCTGATCGATGCGGGTTTTTACGGGCATGGCACACAGATAGTAGAAGGCATGAAGCGGGCCGGCGTAGCTGTCGAGCGGTTATCTGCCGTGATTTTGACCCATCAGGATATTGATCATATTGGCGGTGTGCAGGACCTGATGGAATTAGCAGATAGACCGCTGGTGGTGTATGCCCACGCACTGGATCAGCCTTTCATCGAAGGAACGGTTCCGCTATTAAAAAGAGAACTGCCTCCACAGCTGCAGCATATGTTCGACCTTCCTTATCATGTAAAGGTGAATCATACGCTAAATGACGGGGATGTGCTTGATTTTTGTGGTGGTGTTGAAGTGATTTTTACTCCTGGGCATACCCCGGGACATATCAGTTTGTATTTGCAGACAAGCAGGATACTGATTGCCGGAGACGCATTGCCTTCCGTAAACGGGGAGCTGCAAACCCCAACCAATCAAACCACACCTGACCTGCCGGCAGCGTTCAACTCCCTGAATAAATTGCTGGATTACGACATTGACCAAATTGTCTGCTATCATGGCGGGCTGTGTACGGAGAATGTACAGGAGCAGCTCAGGCGTATAGTGGAGCACTCATCCGGTGAGACCGCTTTTTCAAATAAGGAGGAATCTGAGCTGTGAATGGATTACTGGGAATGAAGATTGGCGAAGGCGGATGTGCGGAAATTTACGAGTGGGAAGATACGTCAAAGGTTATCAAGCTTGCCAAGAGCAATACCGGAATGGATGCCTTGGCTAGAGAGTTCAGCAATACGCAAGCGGCTTGGGAAAAAGGACTGACTGTGCCGCGCCCCTACGAATTAACCGAAGTCGATGGCCGTCCGGGGATGGTGACAGAGCGCATCTATGGGGAGTCGCTAATGGAACGGTTCATACAGCTGTTCATGCAGGTGTCTGCAGACAGGAAATGGACGGACAGTGACGATGAGAATATCCGCATCACCGCCCGCAGCCTAAGCCACATTCATAGCCAGGTGATCCCTTCGATGCCACCGCAGCGCGAAGCGCTGAAATGGAATATCCATTCAGCCCGTTATCTGACTTCAGATGAGAAGAAGCGGGTCGTTGAGCGGCTGGATCGCCTGCCTTTGAAGTACCAGCTCTGTCATGGAGACCCCAACCCGGGAAATATCCTGATACGGGATAGCGAACCTGTAGTTATCGACTGGATGAATGCTTCGACCGGTAACCCCGAAGCGGATCTCGGTGAATACATCATCATGATCCGCTATTCGGTTCTGCCGCCGGGTCTGCCTGCGGATGTGCCGGATTTCTTTGACTCCGTAAGAGAACATATCATCCGGGTATTCAGCGAAGAATACGAACGGCTGACGGGGATTGCTTACCGTGAGGTGGAACAGTGGCTGGTTCCGCTCGCTGCACGTAAATTGGACGTTGATTCTATCGTCGAGGAAGAGAAGCAAAGGCTGCTGGAGTTTATCAGAGCGGAGCTTTAAGTGAACAATGAAACAGTCCAGCCAGTGGCAGGAAATCTAACACGGATACCATTCGGTAGCAAGATTTATTCTTTTGTCAATATTATAGTAGGGTTGGACCCCAAATGTTAGTGATTGGATACAATCTGGTTCAGGGATTTTGGATGCAATGACAATAAACCTGACATATCCATTCAAAAGACGGGGCTTACACGTTATAATATGGCCTAAAGATGCTACCCGAAAGGTCTGAGGAAGAATGAGCCTGGAAACCTTAAATGAACGAGTGAAAACGGATCTTTCCTATCTTGCCTATGGAGGCGCAGACTGGGTGCGGCCGCTGAGCCATCCGGCAGGCCATGTATATGATGTTGTAATTGTGGGCGGTGGGCAAAGCGGCCTCGGAGCGGCTTTTGGACTGCTCCGTGAACGGATATCGAACATTCTGCTGATCGATGAGAACAGTGAAGGGCTGGAAGGACCTTGGGAAACTTACGCCCGGATGGTCACGCTGCGAACACCGAAACATTTAACCTCGGTTGATCTGGGGATTCCTTCATTAACCTTCCGCTCCTGGTGGGAGGCGCAGAACGGGGCTGAGAGCTGGGAGGCCGTCGATAAAATCCCGCGCGGCGACTGGATGGATTATTTGCGCTGGTACCGGAGGGTTCTGGACCTGCCCGTGGTCAATGAGGTCCGGCTAGAGCTGATAGAACCTGGTGAAGATGGAATTCACCGCCTTCATATCTCAGGTGCTGGAGCGCCGAAGGAGCATTTGCTGGCGCGTAAGGTAGTGTTGGCTACAGGTATCCAGGGGGGAGGCGAATGGCATGTGCCCCCGATGGTAGCTGACCATCTGCCGAAAGCCATGTATGCCCATACCTCAGAGGATATGGACTATACGTTCCTCCGGGGAAAAAGAATCGCCATTCTCGGCGGCGGAGCCTCAGCATTCGACAACGCGAATTATCTGCTCTCCGGGGGGGCAGCGGAAGCCCATGTGTTTGTCCGCCGCGAGCAGCTTCCGAATGTTAATCCGATCCGCCAGATGGAAGTCTCAGGTATGATTGAACGGTACCATACGCTGTCTGACCCGGAGAAATATGCAGTGATATCGCATTTCTTCAAATTCAATCAGCCGCCGACCAATGATACCTTTGCCCGTGCAGCGGCTTGGCCGGGCTTCCAGCTTCATCTGGGTTCGCCGTGGCTGAAGGTCGAAGCTATAGGAGACAAGGCAGTAGTGACAACGCCGAAAGGTGAATTCTCCTTTGACTTTCTCGTAGTTAGCACCGGTCTGCTCAGCGACCCGGGCCTGCGTCCGGAGTTGCGTCAGGTCGAGAGCCATATCGCCCGCTGGAGCGACCGTTACGAAGCACCGTCTGGAGAGGCGAATGCGCTGCTGGATGCTCACCCGTATCTAAGCCCGGGCTTTGCGCTCCAGCCCCGTACGGAAGAGGGACGCAAGTTTGTACACGGACTGTTCGTCTTCAACTATTCCGCGCTTGCCAGTTGCGGCCTGTCGGCATCCGCCATCTCCGGCATGAAGAATGCGGTACCGAAGCTAGTGGCCGGGGTGGCCGATCAGCTGTTCACCGATGACCGCGAGGAAATTCTGAGTGCTTTTTACGCTTATCATGAGGTTGAATTTACCGGGGTGTGGCCCTTGAAAACTTTGGACTGATTAGACTGATGAACCGCAAGTGTATATTTTTACAGTAGGAGGCTGTCTTCCCGCAGAATGTTCTGCGAGGAGAAGCCTTCTTTTTGATTTCGTGGGCCAGCGCTGCGAGAGCGGAATCAAAGGTATTTCTGCCTTTGATTTCGAGCATCAGCGCCTGTCAGAACACCGCTTGGCGTTGACCTCGCGGCTCCCCTCATTGATAATAAAAGAAGTTCACATTTCTTCTGGAGATTGGAGTAAGACCATGAGATACCGCAATATGGAAGAATGTATTACCGATTTGGAAAAACACGGACATCTGGTCCGTATTCCTGAGGAAGTCGACCCGAACCTTGAGATGGCGGCGATACATCTGAAGGTATACGAAGCGGGTGGTCCCGCCCTGCTCTTCGAGAAGGTCAAAGGCTCGAAGTACCGCGCAGTGTCGAATCTGTTCGGCACTATAGAACGCAGTAAATTTATATTTCGTGATACCTGGGAGTCATCCCAGGATGTGATTGCCTTGCGTAGTGATCCAATGAAGGCGCTCAAGCAGCCGCTCAAATATGTCGGCACTGGGCTGGCCGCCAGAAAAGCCCTGCCATTGAAAAAAGGGAGCGGCGTTCCGGCGGGCTTCGAGGAGATCCGAATATCCGACCTGCCGCAAATTAAGCATTGGCCTGGGGACGGCGGCGCGTTTATCACCCTGCCTCAGGTCTATTCTGAGGACCCGGACAAGCCCGGCATTATGAATTCCAATCTTGGCATGTACCGTATTCAGCTTAGCGGCAATGAGTATGAGATCAATAAGGAAGTCGGCGTGCATTACCAGATCCACCGGGGCATCGGCATTCACCAGACCAAGGCTACGAAGAAAGGCCAGCCGCTCAAGGTCAGCTGCTTCATCGGGGGACCTCCCGCACATACCTTGTCTGCGGTCATGCCTCTGCCCGAAGGCTTAAGCGAAATGACCTTTGCAGGGCTTCTGGCGGGGCGCCACTTCCGCTACAGCTATGCGGACGGCTTCTGCATCAGCAGTGATGCCGACTTTGTCATTACCGGCGAGATTCATCCCGGGGAGACCAGACCGGAGGGGCCTTTTGGCGACCATTTGGGCTACTACAGTCTGACCCATCCGTTCCCTGTGATGAAAGTGCATAAGGTCTATGCCAAAAAAGGGGCCATCTTCCCGTTCACCGTTGTAGGACGCCCGCCGCAGGAGGATACGGCCTTCGGAGAATTGATCCATGAGCTGACAGGCGGAGCGGTGAAGCAGGAGGTGCCTGGAGTCAAAGAGGTGCATGCGGTCGATGCAGCTGGCGTACATCCGCTGCTGTTAGCCGTCGGCAGCGAGCGTTATACCCCGTACCAGCAGCTGAAGCAGCCGGCGGAGCTGCTTACCATCGCGAACCGGATACTCGGGACAGGACAGCTCAGTCTGGCGAAGTATCTGTTCATTACAGCGGAAGAAGACCGGCCGGTCAGCACGCACAAGATCGGGGATTTCCTGATCTATATTCTGGAGCGGATCAATTTGCACCGGGACATTCATTTTCAGACCCATACTACGATAGACACCCTGGATTATTCCGGCACGGGGATTAACAGCGGCAGTAAAGTGGTTTTTGCAGCGGTGGGAGAGCAGAAACGGACCTTGTGTACGGAGGTACCGGGGATTCTGAAGAATCTGCAGACGTTTGGACAAGCAAAAATGATTATACCGGGAATCGTGGCATTGCAGGGACCGAAGTTTATTGATTATGCGGCAGCCCAGAAGGAGACGGACAAGCTGAGTGTCGCCATTCAGGAGCAAGGTGTGCTCGATAGCTGTCCGATGATCATCCTATGCGACGATAGTACTTTCATGAGTGAAACGTTAAACAACTTCCTCTGGGCAACCTTTACGCGCAGCAATCCCTCACATGATATCTATGGGGTGAACAGTGGTGTAGAGAACAAACACTGGTTCTGCGATAATGTGATCATTGACGCCCGTGTGAAGCCGCATCAGGCGCCTCCACTGATCCCGGATGCAGCGGTGGAGCGGAATATTGAACGCTTTTTTGCACAGGGAGCCCCTCTGGCCGGGCTGCGCAAATCGCGCTGAGCTTAAGCTTGGGAGAAGAA
The DNA here is from genome assembly GCF_001909085.1 of Paenibacillus sp. P32E. Lineage (NCBI taxonomy): Bacteria > Bacillati > Bacillota > Bacilli > Caryophanales > Paenibacillaceae > Paenibacillus > Paenibacillus sp. P32E. Next base: position 60,566 of record NZ_LVYY01000019.1, read on the forward strand.
CTGTACCCTGATCTGGTACGGCATCATTGTTAGAATGGGTGGCGGAATTAAAGAGAACCACGGCAGGCGTACCAGACGCTTGCCGTGGTTTTTGTTAAAATCGGGTCTTGGAGGCCAATGATGCAGATTGCCGCTAGGGGTAGTGGAATGTGAATGCTTTGTTTGTTTGTATCTGGTTACTTTCCGCCCGGAAGGGTATAGGTATACACTTCATCCTTGTCGCCGGTGATATACCCGGTAAAGGTTAAGGTGTTGCCAGTCCGTCCGGTCAGGAAGATATTGTCTCCCGGGAACATCGAATCGACCTGCTCCAGCACCCGCTGCCGGTCTGCATCCACCAGCACTTTGTAGAGCGGGGTTTGTGCACCGGTGCTGCGGTTCACCAATGTCAGGAATCCTGTATCACCAGGACGAATTACCGCCACATCCGAATACCAGCCTTCGACGTTATAGTACACGGCAGGAGGGTTGCTTTTACTTATGCCCATCAGTTGGGGCAGATCTATGGTTTCAATTACATCCCCTGTCCCATCCTCGATGAGCCGCAAGGTGTGGCCGTCGTTCAGCAGCAGCTTGCCTCCGGACCATACGGCTGGCTCGCTGAAGGTGGAATGGAAACCTGTATGGGCCTGGCGGATAAGGGCAGCGTTCTTGAGGAGGTAGGTGAAATATTCCCGATAAATATGAGGCTCCCCGTAACTATTGCTGATGCGCAGCATGGTAAGTCCAGCCGGTGTCTGTTCAAATTTGAAGTGGACCAGATCCAGCCCGCTACCCAGGGAAGCAAGCTTGCGCTTGGGGCTGCCTCCAGTGGTGATGAATAGTTCGCCGGTATCCAGGGAAGCGGTGTAAACGGAACCTGCGTGGCTCTCGGAGTAGGCACGGTACATATGGAGTCCGTCCGCCAGGAGTTGCTGCGTTTGTGGATTCCAGCGGACGGTTTTACCCTCAAGAGCGGATACGATGAATTTTACAGGCACATAGAGCTGATGATTGAAGAGGTAAGGAGTGCCGCCGGTGTCAAGCTTTTTGCCATCGAGCACACCGGTGCGGCTTCCAACCTGAACGGTGAAGCTTTTCTCCCAGCCGCTGAAAACAGCTTTTTTACTGGAATTGTCCCACTTGAGTGCAAATCCTGCAGGCGTGATTATAGAAGCTGGCATATAGGTGACACCATTCTTGATTTGTCCATCCCCTGTCTCGCCGCTTGCGAGTGTGGAGTGATTGGTGAAGGTCAGCACGACCTGCACGGTTGCAGCCTTTTGGGCGGATACCGGAGCAGGGGATGCACCCGATAACAGCAGCAATGCAATTGCGGCGGGCAGAAGCATTTTTTTGGCCATATATGAAGTTCTCCTTTCAGGATGGGTGATGAGGTGAGAAACAGGCTTTAAGGTGTGCAAGTGTTCATATAGACGGCTTCTCCGCAGGAATGTTTCGGTAAAATATGGATTTAACAAGAAAATATATTGAATATTTTGGATCGCCATTGCTACTATTGTGGGGAGTTCTAATACGGTGAAGTAGGGATGAAGGGGACAAAACTATGGAAGTTCTGGAAACACAGCGTTTAACGATGAGAGGCTTCAAGCCGGAAGACTGGGAGGATTTGCATGATTATCTTTCCCGGGAAGAGGTGGTGAGGTACGAGCCTTACGGGGTTTTTGATGAGGAGGCGAGTAAGGCGGAGGCGCTTAGGCGCTCTACGGATCATGCTTTTTGGGCGGTATGCTTGAAGGCGTCCGGTAAAATGATAGGCAATCTCTATTTTCAGCAGCAGGAGCCGCAGGAGTTCCAGACTTGGGAGCTCGGCTATGTCTTTGGGAGTGGATTTCAGGGCCAAGGCTATGCAACAGAGGCCTGCCTAAGGCTGCTGGAATATGCATTCAGTGACTTGCAGATCCGCAGAGTAACTGCTCATTGTGATCCCCGCAACTATCACTCCTGGCAATTGCTTGAGCGGCTGCAGCTGCGCCGGGAAGGGCATTTGCTTCAGACAGGGTACTTCAAAAACGATATTGAAGGACATCCGCTCTGGCATGATACCTATGCCTACGGCCTGCTTGGAAGTGAATGGCTAAGCATCCAGCAGGCGGCTTCGGACAAGCAGCAGGCATAGCGGGAGAAAAATGGACCGTCTACTGGGGAAGGCAATCTATCTGCTGAACCGTGAAACGGTCAGTGCCCGGGTGCTGGCTGAGAATTTCGAAGTGTTGCAGCGTACCATTCAGCGTGATATCGATTGATTGCCCATCTAAGCGGTAGGATTAAGTAGATATGTACTGAAAATTACATTGAGAATGACACTTGCACATGAACAATTCCCCCTGGAGAATTCATGTGCTTTTGTTATGTGAGGAAGCTGCTCTGTTATTAATAAAATTATGGCTTGCCTTAAAGTGAACTTTAAGGAATATGATGATCCCGAACAAACGATATGGAGGGATACTACATGGAAGCACAAAAACATAATCATCGAACGGTACAAGCGCCGCTAGCAACGGGATTCGACGTCCAGACAACAGCCAAAGAAGTAATCGGCGGTCTGAACCTGACTGGTAAAGTAGCAATAGTTACTGGTGGATATTCCGGAATTGGCCTGGAAACCTCACGTGTGTTAGCCGAAGCGGGAGCCACTGTAATTGTACCGGCGCGGACACCGGAAAAGGCTATAGCTGCAGTATCCGGCATTCCCGGTCTGGAGCTGGAAGCCCTTGATTTGATGGACCCCGCTTCTATTGACAGCTTCGCCCAGCGGTTCATCGTTTCAGGCCGGCCGCTTCACTTTCTCATCAACAGTGCAGGGATAATGGCTGCACCCCTGGCACGTGATACGCGCGGCTATGAGTCGCAATTCGCCACCAATCATCTGGGGCATTTTCAGCTAACGGCCCGTCTCTGGCCTGCATTGAAACAGGCGGGTCAGGCCCGGGTCATCTCGGTCTCCTCCCGGGCGCATCGCCTGGGTGGTGTTGATCTCAGTGATCCGAGCTTTGAACGGCGGGAATATGACAAATGGAAAGCTTATGCCCAGTCCAAAAGTGCGAATGTACTGTTTGCAGTAGCTCTGGATGATAAAGCCAAAGCGTACGGAGTCCGGGCTTTCGCTGTCCATCCAGGCCTCATTCCTTCCTCGGGAATTGGCCGTTTCCTGGAGTCAGAAGAGGGGGGCGTGAAGCCGATCCAGACTCTTCAATCCGTCAAGGAGGAGGGGGGATTGTCTCCAAGCATGGAACAGCCTGACTTCATGAAAACTACGGAGCAGGGAGCTGCAACCAGTGTATGGTGTGCGGTTAGTGAACAACTTGATAGCCTGGGAGGCGTCTACTGTGAGGATGCTGATATTGCCGAAGCTGTTCCGGCAGACAGTGTGCAGGGCTCGGGAGTCTGGCCGTGGGCCGTTGACCGGGAGTCTGCTGGGCGGCTGTGGGTACTCAGTGAGCAGATGACCGGAGTGAAGTTCAATATCTGAGCCGTCTTGACGTAAAGTACACTTTAAGCCGTATACTAGGGGGAAACTGGATCACTGTAGTGGTCAGAGGGAAGTGGCTTACTTGGGAATCTCCATTAAAGAGGCTTCGGAGAAGCTGGGGCTGGCTCCGCATACCATCCGCTATTATGAAAAGGAAGGGCTGCTTCCAGCGCTTCAGCGGGACGAATACGGGAATCGGATATTTGAGGAAAAGGATCTGGAGTCTATTTCGCTCCTGAACTGTTTTCGGGTAACCGGATTACCGGTGGCCACTTTGAAGCAAATGGTAGACCTTACGCTTCAAGGCGATTCGACGATTCCGCAGCGTGCGGCCATTCTACGGGAATACAAGCAGGATCTGGTGCGTCAACAGCAGGAGCTGGACCGGGCTTTTGCCATTGTGAATATGAAGCTGTCCAAATATGACTTACTGGAGCAAGGACAGCTGGCTCCGCAGGACCGCATGGGACTCTAGTACTGAGGGGAGTGAAGTGGAATTAGTGAACTTAAATATGCTCAAAAACCTTCTGCTGAGGTGTTAGTGGGAATTAGTAGACTTAAACGAAGCAAATTCAGCTGTAAAGAGGGAAATAGGCCTATTGAAGTCTACTTTTTCCAACTAGCGCTTTCGGGAGAACAGGAGGCTTAGATCTAAATTCACTTTTTCCACTTAGGTCCTGCCTCTGCCCAGGGTTCAAGGAGGAATGGAATGACAGAGGAAGCACCGGCTTACCCGCCGGATGGGAAAAGCAAGGTACCCCGGTATCCCCAATCCAAAACGGCTGTGCTGTCCAGTGAAGGACGGCGCAGCCGTTTCTACATGCGTGATACACATAAAACCTTACAGCAGACATACATTCATCCATCCATCTCCCAGTGGAACCGGAGCAGGATTCTTCCGTTGCTCCCTCAGGCTGTGAATATCTTCGCTCTGGTCTTGATACGTCTGCTGTCGATCACTTCTTCATAATCGCGGATCAGGCCGTCAAAAATGTGTTCCCAGGAACGGCCAAGCGCCTGTCTTCGTCCTTCCATCCCCATGATCTCCCGTAGAATCGAGTTGTTGGCCATGCGGCATATCTCCTCAACCAGCGCTCCCGGATCATTCGGCTGAAACAGCTCGCCGTTAATCCCGGGCATCACCAGTTCCATAGACCCGCCTGCACCGGCGGCAATGACAGGCAACCCTGAGGCCATAGCCTCCAGAACCACGTTCCCGAAGGTTTCCGTGCTGGAAGGGAACACGAACAGATCGGCGGAGGCGTACAGCTCTGCGAGTTCCTCACCGTGCTTCACGCCGGTGAAGGTCACATTCCGGGGGGCCTGGGACCGCAGCTCGGGCAGTAAAGGGCCGTCACCGACCACTAGCAGGTGAACCCCAGCAGCAACAGATTCGGGGAGATGCCGTACAGCTTGCAGGAGGGTGGAGATATCTTTTTCCGGAGCAATCCGGCCTACATAGAGCAGTATCAGCGGTTCGGTGATTCCATAACGCTCCCGTACTTCAGCGGCATTGCGTTTGTCCGGAGAATACTGCCGGCAATCAATGCCTCTCGACCAGAGCTGCAGCCGCTCGAAGCCTTGCTCCTGCAGTGTGCGTATCGTTTCCCGGGATGGGGCAAACGTAGCATCGCAAGAGCGGTGGAACCATTTCATGTATTTCCAATAAAGGGGGACAATTCGGCGTACCCGGTAGTATTCCAGGTAACGGTCGAAATGGGTATGGTAGGAGGCAACATGAGGAAGGCCTTGCCTATGCGCATAACGGAGGCCGCACAGGCCAATGTTGAACGGGGTGGCCATATGCAGCAGATCTGGCTGGAAGGAATTCAGCTGGCTCTGAATCGAGGACATGCTGGGCAGAGCCAGCCTGCACTCCGGATACAGAAAAAAAGGAATGCTGGCGACAGGACGAACCGGATCGGGGTAGCTGCCTTCAGTGGCGGATTTGGGTGTAAACAGCAGATGCTCAATCCCCCGGCGGTTCAGGTGGCTGGTCAACCGGCCAAGCGTGCGGGCGACACCGTTGGTTTGCGGAAGAAACGTGTCCGTAAATAAGGCCAGGCGCATGGAATCCCTCCCTATGGTCTTCTTGCCCTGATCGTAACAGCCGAATATTACAAGGGAGTTAACCGGAGGTTAAACAATAACAGCGGACAAATAGTATTCGGGTAAACATTATCAAATCTTTATTTTCTCTTGTTAATCTGTCTCCACACAGAAATGAGAGGAAGAGATTAGATGCGGCCATATATTCTGGAGACAAGGCATTTGAGTAAACGGTTCAAACGGCAGCAGGCCGTGGCGGATGTGTCGCTGAAGATACCGAAAGGCACAGTATACGGACTTCTTGGACCCAATGGGGCAGGGAAAACAACTACACTAAAAATGATTACAGGACTTCTGCGTCCAAGTGAAGGGGAGATTCTGGTTGGGGGTAAGCCCTGGGAGAGACGGCATCTGGAGCGGATCGGGGCACTGATTGAAGCTCCTGCACTGTACGGCAACCTTACGGCAAGGGAGAACTTAATGGTTCATGCGAAGCTGCTGAGACTGCCTGCGCAAAGGATCGAAGAGCTGCTGGGCACAGTGGATCTGCAGGAGACACGTTCCAAAAAGGCGTCCCAATTCTCGCTCGGGATGAAACAAAGACTCGGTATAGCGATTGCCTTGCTGAACCAGCCGGAGCTGTTGATTCTGGATGAACCGACGAACGGACTCGACCCGCTGGGCATTCAGGAGCTGAGGGAGCTGATCCGTTCCTTCCCTGGGCAGGGAATCACGGTGATTCTCTCCAGCCACATTCTGTCCGAGGTGGAGCAGATCGCCGATCATATCGGCATTATTAGCGGTGGACGGCTGGGCTATGAGAGCGAAATCCATACAGGCGAGGATCTGGAAGCGCTGTTTATGCAGGTCGTTGCCCGAAACCGGGAACAGGCGGGTGTGCAGCATGCTTAATATCCTTCAATCAGAGCATTTGAAATACAAACGCAGCTTTTCGGTGAAGCTGGTTTGGGCTGCCCCGTCGTTCTTTGTACTGTTCGCGCTCATTGCCCTACTGTACATTCCCAAAGGACAGAGCTTGCCAGGGGAACTGTTCCTCAGCATGGTTTTTAACTGGTGGCCGTTTATTTTCGTGCCGCTCGGCACAGCGCTGCTCTGTGCACTGGCCGAGGTTAGGGAACGCAAGGCCGGCCATTACCGCAGCTTACGCCTGCACAATATCCGTCCCGGGTTACTGTGGATCGGCAAAATCATGGTGCTTGCTTACTATTTGCTTCTGTCATCACTGGGAACCATTGCTGCTGCTCTGCTTGCAGGTCTGCTGATAACGGATGGAACCCTTCCTGTGGAAAAGGTAGTATATGCCAGCCTGCTCACTTGGCTGGTCTCATTAAGCCTGATTCCTCTGCAGCTCATGGCTGCTGCCTGGAAAGGAATGGCCGCATCTATCGGGCTGGGTGTTGCAGGCATGTTCGCTGGTGTCCTTGCCGCACCTGGTCCCCATTGGCTCTATGTGCCCTGGAGCTGGGCACTGCGGCTGATGTGTCCGGTAGCCGGAGTTCATCCAAACGGCGTCCCGCTTGAAACTGGGGACCCCCTGCTGGACACCTCGGTTATTCCAGCGGGAATTGCCGTTTCACTGCTGTTTTTTGCGGCCAGTTCCTGGCTAACAGGAGTATGGTTTGACCGGAAAGAGGTGAAATAGTCATGCTGCTGCGATTAATGGCCTCGGATTGGCTCAAAACAAAGCGGACACCAGTCCGCTGGTTGACAGGGATGGCAGTTCTGGGCTATCCTGCGCTTCTATTATGGTATTTCGCCCGCCCTGTTCGTACATCGGAACTTCCGTATAAGATTCACCACGCCTTTTTCCAGTCTGCTAGTATAGTTCTGCCTGTCGGTATAGGTTTGTTGGCCGGACTTCTTGCTGCCCAGGAAGAGAACGCCGGCCATTTCAACGGCCTGCTGGGGCAGAGTGCGCCCAGAACGCTGATCTATCTTGGCAAGCTGCTGCAGCTGATTCTGCTGGTTGCAGTATTCCTTTTTGGTTCCATGCTGGTGCTGCTCCCCGGGATGCGGTATATTCTTCAACTGGAGCATCCTGGAGCAGGAATCTTCCTGCTCAGCGGTCTGCTTGCGCTTGCGGGCAGCTTGGCCTTGTGCGTACTACATCTGTATCTGGCGCTGGCTTTCGGGCTGGGCGCTTCTGTTGGAGCAGGGGGAGCGGGTCTGCTGGTGGCTGCCATCATAGGCACCACTTCCATAGGTGATGCCATATGGCCCTACGTACCCTGGTCCTGGCCTGCCCGGCTTGCCGGGCTTCCCGGCCTGGCTATGCCAGGGGTATCACTGCCGGATGGCTTCCAGTTATCAGGATTCCTGCGGGACAATCTGGTTCGGGGTCTCGTTCCAGCCTGTATGGTATTCATGCTTGTGACCGCTTGTAGTATACTATGGTTTTGTAGATGGGAAGGCCGTGACAGCTACGAATAGCGAAGGGCAGGAGGGATGAATTGAGCAGAATTTTGATCATCGATGATGAAGAGGCCTTGGTTCAACTGCTCACAGATGAGCTGGAGGCCAAGGGGTATGAGGTGCTGTCCGCTTCTGACGGGATTGAAGGTGTCCGGCAAGTGGAGCGTGAACCGGATTTGATCATCCTCGACATTATGATGCCGGGGATGAATGGTTTTGAAGTCTGCCGCAGCATCCGAGACCAGATATGCTGTCCGATTATCTTCCTGAGTGCCAGACAGTCGGAAGCGGACCGGGTCCGCGGACTGACGCTGGGCGGAGATGATTATGTGATCAAGCCGTTTGGCCTCCGCGAGCTGATGGCCCGGATCGAGGGGAACCTGCGGAGAGAAGAACGGTCACGGCAAAAGCCGCAGCAGTACAACCGGCTGCGGTTTGGCAAGCTGGAGCTGAGTCTGAAGGAACGGCTGGTCAGCGTAGCAGGGGAGCCGGTCACACTGACACGGCGGGAATATGATATCACTGAGCTGCTGGCGCTGCATGGCGGCCAGGTTTTTTCACGCGAGCATATTTACGAGAAAGTCTGGGGTTATGATGCCGAAGGAGATGCATCGACCGTAGTTGAGCATATCAAGAAGATCCGGGCCAAGCTGGCCGCGGCCGATCCCTCCGGCGATTATATCTCTACGGTATGGGGAATCGGCTACAAATGGATCATTCACTAATCAAGGAGCTGCCGTATGAACAAAAAACCGCTTAAGACCCAGTTTCAACTGGCCTTCACCTATATTATCCTGACTAGCGTGGTAGCGACGGTGATCACTTATGCTCTGGCTGCGCTGCTCTTTATGCGGGTGGAGAATAAGCTGGTGTATCCCGCCAATCATTATGAGAAACGCCTGCCTGCCATCGAAAGCTATATTCTGCAGAAACAAACAGAGCTGCTTGCCTCATCCGCCAGACCGGCGCTGGAAGCGGCGATTCCGGGTGAGGGCATCACCTACCAGGTGGTGGACGGGAATGCGGACATCTTATATGGCACACTGGATAATGTGCGTATTCACAGCAGAACGGAGCTGTACAAGCTACTGAATACTACGACGGGTATTCAAGGCAGATATGTGCGCACGGTGCCGGTCATTGACGCGGAAGGCACAGTCAAAGGTGCGGTGCTGCTGTCCTACGCACTGAAGCCTACTTATGTGAATGAATCCGGCAACATGTGGATAACGGTGATTTTTATCGGTGCATTGGTGTCGCCGTTCCTCTATATTCTCTTATTCTCGCTGTTATTCTCGCGCCTTGTTGCCGGCAATATCAACAAGCCGCTGCGCCTGCTGATGGAAGCCGCCCGCAAGATTAAAGAGAAGGATCTCGACTTCGAAATTAGCTATCATTCGGATAATGAGCTGGGCCAGCTCAGCAGTGCTTTTGCCGAGATGAAAACGGAGCTTGCGAGCTCCCTGTCGGCACAATGGCGGATGGAGCAGGAACGGGTGGAGATGGTCGAAGCGCTGGCACATGATCTCAAGGCTCCGCTCTCCATCATCCGCAGCTATGCCGAAGCGTTGATTGACTCCGGGGACCCGAAAGACGGGAAGCTTCTTCGCTATCTTGGGGTGATCCGGGAGAATGCGGACAAAAGCAGCGAACGGGTGCGGCAGATGCAGTATACATCGGATATGGAAAAGGCGGGTTCCATACTCCATCCCGAGACTTTTGAGCTGGCACCGTTTCTGGACCGCAAGATCACGGCTTACTCGCTGGAGGCTGGCCGGAAGGGCGTTGAAATCGTTCTGAGAATGGGGGAGGCTGCAGGAATATCCCTGCACACCGACCCGGAGCTTCTAGAGCGTATTCTCGACAATGTGGTGATGAACAGTCTGGAATATACGCCAGGCGGTGGCTCCATTTCTGTGGCGGTTACCGTGCACGGCAGCCGCATCTGTTACGAGGTCTGTGATACCGGACCCGGATTTAGCCGCAGAGACCTGGAGAAGGCTGTTCAGAAATTCTACCGGGGGGATGACGCCAGGGGCAGCAGGGACGGGCATTCCGGGCTTGGTCTGTATATTGCAAAGCAGCTTGCAGCGAAGCTGGGCGGCGAGATCCGGTTGAGCAACACACCCGGGGGTGGAGCATGCGTGGTTATAGAGCATGAAGACGGCAGGATGAACGGTTAAGGTGAATGGAGCGGGTCATAGTTTCGATAAACAAACAAAACAAGCAAAGCAGCTTTTCTTTTATAGAAGAAGCGCTGCTTTGCTGTCCTGGGATATGCTTTAAGGAAATCGGAGGTTGCTTTGATTTTCAGGATATAATTCCTGCTTCCCAGATCGGTTCGGCATACCTGTTCTTAAGATTGCTGCTGCACTCTTTGCCTGTATCATAGGAACGGTCGCCCAGCACCAGCTTGAACTGCTCCAGCGCCCGGGCGCCTTCAGCCGGCACCGTGCTGTTCAGCCACGAAGCCAGAGCCCGCAGCACCGTCCGTCCTTCTGCAAGCGCCTCCTCCCACAGGTCCCAGACACTTTCGGTCCGGACTTCGGAGTAGAGTGCAGAATGCCGCCACTCCCCGTGTTTTTCGTTCAGATAATCGAGCTTCTCCTCGGCTGGGGACAGCTGCTGTGAAAACAGGCGGCGGGCTTTGCCCCTCAGCAGGGATTTCTTCCAGCCCTTGGGATCGAATAAGCATTTATGCGCCAAAATCATGTCCAGGTACGCTTCATGCCAGATTTCAGCGGGAAGGCGCCGGGTTTCGGGATACCAGTCAGATGCGGTTTCATGCAGAATGGTATGGATGGGGGCGGGCAAGTGGGAGCCCACATTGATTTTTTTCCAGGCGGCATGCCGCCACGTATCCAACTGTCTCAGCCGCTTCATGAACAAGGTGTCGAGGACAATCTCAAAACGCTGGTGATTGCGGTGCTTGTAGCCCGCTTTCCAGTTGATGTAGGGATGAAGGTTGCGGTCCAGCAGATGGTGGGTAAGGAAGCCGAGAAAGTATTGCTGCGTCTCCTTCAGCTCGTCGGCGGGAAGGGCCAGGGCTCTCTGCCAGAATTCGATCAACACCGGACCGCAATTCTCCGTATGCATGAGATCGCCGAGCTGAAGCGCCCGGGTATCTTTTTTCCAGGGCAGAAAGCTGTGGTACAGCAGGAAATCCGGTCCCTGGCAGCCGAGCTGGTACAGCTCAGGACGGGATTTCATCTCCGTAAGAAAAGGGAACTCACCGCGGAACTCTTCCGCTAGCTGTTGCCCATACTCCAGATGCATCCAAATGTTAGGCATTCATTTCACCCCTCAGATCGTTGATATCTTCAGCATACAGAATTCGTGTAAAAAGAGATGGAATAGTACTCGTGCGGATTGTAATACTCATGATTTCTTCTTTCTTTCAGGTTACTCCTCACCCGAAACATTTTCAATAAGCCGTCTGCAGTAAGTTCATCGAGCCCGATCAACGGCATGGGACAAACAGCAATCGGGAAGAATTACTTCCTGTCCTTTCAAGTTATAATCGAGCGGTAACACTACAAATACTTGCAGAGGTGATTAGAATGTGTCTGAAAACTAAATAACATGGTAAGATTTGGGGAAAACGAATGGAGCGTCAAGTATGATTCAAAGACGGTACGAAATAAGCGATGAACAGTGGGATCAAAATTAAGGGGATGTTTCCACCCTACCGAACAGGACGTCCGTCAAAATTAAGTGAACGAACCATGTTAACGCTTTTCTATGGATCGCTCGAAATGGTGCTGCTTGGCTCGATTTACCGGAGAACGCTATGGTCCATGGAAAACGGTCTACAGTCGCTTTTGCAAGTGGCAAGATACCGGACTGCTTGTTGAGATCTTTCAGGCTTCCCCAGATAAGAATGCCATCTTTCCGCCCGCGACCACTCGAGTTTAACGCGCAAGCCTTTGGCGGCTTTGGATTTCGTCATGTATAGGTGGCTCATCTGACTGACACAGCCTCAAATCCAGTTCGTGTACCTTGGCCCGTGCTTTTGCCTCCGGCTTCCTTCAGATCTACCTCACGGTGAACACCCTTGCCTTTGACTAACGGTAGGCGCTCGCCAGCCCTCGTTCAGGACTTTCACCCTAGAGATGACGCCCATGCTGGGCGTACTTTCAGAACATAGTCCCCTGGGGCTGTGTTCTTTGTATAATATCCCTTGCTATATTAGTCTAATTAGACTATATTTTGATTTGTGGTCTAATTAGACTAATATATTGGAAAAGAGGTCCTTATAATGCTATTTATTACTGGAGCAACTGGAACCGTTGGAAATCGGGTTGTAAATTACCTCAAGCTTAAGGATGTCAAATTTAAAGCCCTCACCCGAACACCTGAGAGGCTGTTAACAGATCGGACAGATCATATGATTGTCGTCACCGGCGATATCAAGGATTGCAGCGCCTGGTCAGACAGCCTGCGCGGCGTTGAGACCTTATTCCTGATCCTGCTGGATGATGCCGAAGAGATTCTGCAGGCTGCTCGGGCTAAGGGCGTCCGGAACATTGTGTTCTTATCCTCAGCTTCCATTAACCGGTCGGATGCCGGTTACAACGAGAATGCCCTTAAACATAAAAAGGTCGAGGATCAAATTAAGGCGTATGGCTTTCAGTATGTTTTTATCCGGGCCGAGGCCTTCATGCACAACACCATTTACTGGAGGGACCTTTTTAGATACAATAAGGGGAAAATCCGGTTACCGGCCCTTGAGGCTAAGCTGGCCAGTGTGCATGAAACAGATATTGCAGAAGTTATCAGTGTGGTTCTAACCGATTTTGGCAAATTCTCCGGGCAGGTCTTGACGCTTACAGGGGCGAATATTCTTAGCCAGAGGAACATATTGACCGAAATCTCTAAGCAACTGGGACAATCGCTTGAACTGGAAGAGCAGACGATCGGGGACTTCCGTTCGTATATGAAGAACTACATTGCTGAAGAGTATATTAACCTTAGAGTCCAGGATTGGGAGTATACAGTCAAGCATCAGCTCGGCGTGACCGGCACGGTGCTGACGATTCTTGGCCGGGAGCCTTATACGTTTAGAGAATGGATCGCTGAGCATCTCCGTGATTTTCAATAATCGATAGAAAGAGGAATTATTATTATACCCTTATTAATACTGGGTCTGTTGAAGGATTGCGGACAATCCAGCGCTTATGAATTGTTGAATGTCTTCAAGGAACGGGATTACAGGTATCTTGTTCATATGACGAAGGGATCGCTGTATTACAACCTGCAGAAGTTAGCGGAGGAAGGCTTGGTCCAGCTGGTTGAAGTCGTTAGCGTTAACAACTATCCCGAACAGTACATCTACGAGATTACACCGCAGGGCAACGAGCATTTCACAGCGCTCATGGCCAAATATTCGCTGCAGACGGACGATATTACGTTAGCCTTTTATATGACCACGCTGTTTGCCCACCAATATGATCCTGGGCAATTCAAGTCGGCCGTAGCGGTGCAGATGGAGCAGACACGGCGCAAAATTGCTGAAATTGATCATGTGCTGGATGCCAAGCAAGACAGGATCTACGATACTGCAAAGTCGATGATGAATAATGTCAGAGCGCACCATGAATTGAACCTAAAATGGTTTCAGGTGCTGCTGGAACAGTAGGGCAGCGCACTCCCGGGGAAGATGAATTGAATATTGGTATACGAAGCGCAAACCCCCTTGTATCTGCTGAATGCCGCAGATACAAGGGGGTTTTTTGCGTAAAAAATCTGATTTTTTTTTGATACAAATGCTGGAAAAATGAAAAGAACTACCGGAAAAAGTCTGAAATTTAAATACGCCATTATTATTATTGAATAGACAAGATAAACACCATGTGAAAAAAAAGCACTAATAATCTCGATGATAACAAATCAATTGACATTAAATCTATTTTAAATCTATTCATTAAATCGCCAGTTTCATTATTCCGAAAAAAAGACGGCGTTGAAACGTACGGTGCTTACGGCTTGGAATGATTGAGTTCGCTTACTTCTCTTCCAGCGGTGCGATAATTTTATCGGTATCGTATTCCCGGTCGGCCATGACGTTTTTGCCTTCGACGTCCATTTTCTTCAGGATTTCGTAACCGGTCACACAATAAATAACATGGTAAGACTTGAGAAAAACGAATGGAGCGTCAAACATGATTCAAAGACGGTACGAAATAAGCGATGAACAGTGGGATCAAATTAAGGGGATTGTTTCCACCCTACCGAACAGGACGTCCGTCAAAATTAAGTGAACGAACCATGTTTAACGCTTTTCTATGGATCGCTCGAAATGGTGCTGCTTGGCTCGATTTACCGGAGAACGCTATGGTCCTGGAAAACGGTCTACAGTCGCTTTTGCAAGTGGCAAGATACCGGACTGCTTGTTGAGATCTTTCAAGCCTTTAGGTCGAACCTGACTTTAAAAACTTGAGCATTGATTCGACATCCGTCAAAGCCCATCAACATAGTGCCGGTGCTAAAAAAACATTGAAGGCCACGAAGTAAATCAGCACATCGGCGTCAGTCGTGGCGGAAAGACAACCAAACTTCACACCGTCGTCGATGGATTAGGAAATCCCCTCGCTTTTCTTCTGACGGGTGGTCAAGTCTACGATTCCGTTCCAGCGATTGATTTACTTCAGAGGCTTGAAATTACAGGAAGCCCTATTCTTGGCGACAAAGCCTATGGCTCCGAAGCGATTCGAAATTGGATTACAGTTAAGCAGGCATCCTACACCATCCCCACTAAAGCGAATAGTCAAAACCCGTAGAAAGTCGATTGTTATCGGTACAAAGAACGCCACTTAGTGGAGTGCCTTTTCAATAAAATCAAACACTTTCGCCTGTGGCTACTCGTTACGACAAGTTGGCCAAGTCATTCTTGGCGTTTGTATATGTAGCTGTCATCTTCAAATTGACTCAATGAGGAGTTTTCAGACACGTTCTAGAGAATGGGATTTCAGGCAGGCCAGCTTTTTGTGAATTTGCCGGTAAATGATCTGCAGGCTTCGATTAACTTCTTTACCGCACTTGGTTTCGGGTTCAACCCACAGTTTACGGATGAGAACGCGACATGTATGATTCTCAACGACAATACGTTTGTCATGCTGCTGACTAAAGAATTCTTCAAAACCTTTGTTTCCAAAGAAATCGTCGACACCTCCAGCCACACTGAAGTGATTATGGCTTTCTCCGCATCCAGCAGGGAAGAGGTGAACGAGCTGGTGGATAAGGCGCTGGCCGCAGGCGGCAAGAAGTATAATGACCCGATTGACCACGGTTTTATGTACAGCTGGAGCTTTCAGGACATCGACGGTCATCTATGGGAGTCCGTGTATATGGAAGAGGGCACACCGGAGCAGGCATAGATCACGCATGTAAAGAGAATTACCAAATAGGACAGGCAGGTTTCCGGGTAGCTGGAGCCTGCTTTTTTTTGTATAGGAAATGATACTGTGTAAAAAACTGTGGATAACTCCAATTGAAAAGTGAGAGGGATAAACGTGAAGTAGACCGGGGGGAACGAAATGAACTAAACGGGCCTAAGAGGAAATACCTCTGATCTAACCGTCAACGGGCTAGCGGGCAGAACAGGAGGTAGAAATACCCTTGAATTGGAAGCAATGCCGTTACCTGCGGCAATAAGATGCTGCATTCACCCGATAAGGTGAGTTTGTTCTGATGCAACAGCAACAGAAAGGTTCCAATTCATTTAAATTTGTGATATCATTTATGCGAACTTACGTTCTTAATATCTTCCCGAAGAAGGGTGGACCTTATGGTGACAGAACGGTTTGCAGAGATTGATGGAGTTATTGCCTACATTCATGAGCATATGTATGATCAACTTCCGCTGGAGCGTCTGGCCCGTTATGCCGGATACAGCCCGTATCACTTTGTACGCATCTTCAAGGAGCGGACTGGTCTGTCTCCGCTGTACTATGTGTCCTCTCACCGCCTGCAGCGGGCGAAGGATATGCTGCTGCGCACGGGCCTTACGGTCCGTGATATTTCGCTGGAGATTGGCCAGCAGAGCCTCGGGACCTTCACTTCCCGTTTTGCTGCCCGGGTGGGTATGTCTCCGGCGGAATTCCGCAATTCCGTGCCATATGCCGGAGATCAGATGAGCTCGTTAAGGAAGCTGCGGGATTGGAGTTTTTCGTACCCGATCAGCCGGATGCCTTCTTCTGTGCACGGGACGGTATCTGCTGAGGCTCCTGTTGACGGGGTGATTCTGATCGGCCTCTTCGCCAAACCTATTCCCGAGGGACTGCCGCTGTACGGTACCTTGCTCTCCTCCCTGGGGCATTTTCACTTTGAACATGTGGCTCCCGGGACCTACTACCTGCTTGCCACCTCCATATCATGGGGAACACACACGCTGGATTTCCTGCTTCCGCATACCACACTGCGTACCCGGTCGAAGACTCCGATCCATGTCGTACCAGGTTCTCTGGTCCCGCATCAGCCGGTGACCCTCCATCCTCCCAGGCTGGATGACCCGCCGATTCTCATCTCGCTGCCGCTGCTCATGAACCGCTTTTTGAACCGGATCGCGGTTATATAGCAATCGCTGCAAGCGCCCTTCTGTTAACATTTTCGCAACAATTTCTTTACGATTCCCATACAAAAGTTAGGAGAGCAGTTAATATCCAGCTTCTACAATGAGTGTGTTAGTAAAATATACCTATTGTATTTTGAAGCTTGATATGAAGGGATGATTCGCTTGAAGGGACAACGGCTGCACTTTTCTATGAAATGGAAGCTGATTTTAAGTTTCTCCGCCATTACGCTTATTTTTCTGGGGGTGGCCCTGTACCAAGGGAATAAGATCGGGCAAGTGGAGCATTCCATGGAAAAGCAAAAGACTGAGATGGAAAAACGGATTACCGTCTCAACGGTTACCCAGTTGCTGCAGGAGCTGAACCGTGCAGAGACAGCACTTGCCGAATCAAGTGATCTGGAACTGGCTGATGATTTTAAGGACAAGCAGCAGCAGCTTACCGCTGAATTGGCCAAACTTAAATTTGAGACAGATACACCCGCCTCCCCGATCCTGGGACTGCTGCGAACCCAGGCTGGAGAATATAACGGGATTTTTGATCAACTGATTCAGACTATGGGTAACAACAGTCTTGACCCGTTAGCGGTTCTGGAACAAATAGATAACTTACATACGAAGGCGCTGGCACTTAGCCAATCTATGCTGGAGACGAACGGCAAGCTGTATGCCGCAGCTGCGGATAATGCCGAGCAGGCACAGAATCATTCTTTTCTCATGCTGGAGGACACGATTTCCATCATCATTTATGCAGCAGCCGGAGTGTTCCTGTTCACGCTGCTGCTTGGCTGGCTGCTGATCCGTTCTTTCGTAACCCCGGTCAGCAAGCTTCAGGCAGCCCTGCGGGAGATTGCGGATGGTGATTTGCGGCAGCAGATTAACTCACCCTATCATGATGAGCTTGGACGGTTGAGCCACCATTTCGACCATATGGTGTGCCGGGTCCGCGATATGCTGCGGCAGACGATGACTGCGGCTTCTTCCCTTGCAGATTATTCACATTCCTTCCAGCAGTCATCTGTCATCACTGCCCATACCAATCAGGAAATTCTCCATACGATCCAGGAAATATCCGTCGGGGCGGGGCAGCAGGCGGAACAATCTGAACATAGCACATTGCTGCTGGAGGAGCTGGAGCTCGGGGTTCATGAGATTACGGATTACACCGATGGGATGCTCTTAACCAGCGAAGCGGCGAATCAGAATACACGCAAAGGCTCGGAGACGGTAACTGCTCTCCGGCAGACTTCTTATCATTCCCGTGCATCCATCACCAAGGTGTATGAAGCACTGGACAAGCTCGTTCAGCAGTCCGGTGATATTTCTCGAATCACCCGGTCCATTACGGAAATTTCCAAGCAGACGAATATCCTGTCCCTGAACGCCGCCATTGAGGCAGCCCGGGCAGGGGCGTCGGGCAAAGGTTTTGCCGTCATCGCCGATGAGGTACGGCACTTATCCGTACAGACGAACGAATCCTCTATCCATATCAGCCGGATGATTGGCGATCTGCAGGACAGTATGGCGGATGTTCAGGAATATATGCTGGAAACCCAAAAAAGCCTGGAGCAGCAGGACCACCAGGTGGAACAGACTCTTGCTTCTTTCGAGGCCATTGACGAATCCATTACCGGTATCAGCCACCAGATTGGACAAATTCACCAGAAGGTGGAGCAGACCCGGAAGATCAACACCCGGCTGGCAGATTCTGTACATTCCGTAGCTGCAGTGGCTGAACAGACTGCTGCAGGTGTGCAGGAGGTCAATGCCTCCAGCACCCAGCAGGATCAAGCGATCCGTGACATTGCCCGGCAAGCGGTGGAGATCAATGAAATTTCACAGCATTTGTTCCGGGAGATTCATGTGTTCAAAATCGAAGAAGAGACCGGAGCAGAAGCCCCGGTCGGTCGGTTAATAATTATGGATGAAAAATCCAGAGCAGAGAATGTGGAGGCATCAAGCCAGCTACTCGCGATGGCCGAGTGAGGCATTACGTTCACTTACCAGTTCCAGGACCAGCTCCGGGAACCACTCTGCAAGCTTCAGAAACGGGAAGGGGCTGTCCCATAAGTGGATTTTCTATGACTTAGACAGCTTTCTTCATTCTTAAGACCTCAAAAAGTGAGCAAAGCAGCGATTCTCCCGTTATTGGAGGATCGCTGATCTGCGTTTTTGATCATTGGCAGCTTGCTTCAGCAGATTATGAGCAAGGGAAAACCACCCGACTTCAAGCGTCACTTTTCCCATGCCGCGAAGCAGAAACCTCCGGAAGCCCCGGTTGTTCTTCAGTTGTCCAAACACGCTTTCTGGTTCTGTCATTCGGCGGACGGCCAAGGCATAACCTTCTTCACTC